>NZ_SMMD01000827.1 GCF_009711475.1 Fulvivirga aurantia | reverse complement strand
ACTTTAGTTTCAACCTTATTCACATGCTGGCCACCAGGGCCACCGCTTCTAGCTGTAGTTATTTCTACCTCTTTTTTTATATCACTTACTTTGGGTCTGTTCATTATCTCCGGGTCTAATGACTACGTATAACACGATTTATTAAATTTTGCTTTTCAAATAGTAATAAAATTCTTCATAAAATAAATGATTTGCGTACCTTGAAACGCAATAAAAATTATCGAAAAATGAATTTAAAAACACTTACTCCAAACTTGATGGTCGAGGATGTTCGACAAACTATTAACTACTATCACGGGGTCCTTAGTTTTAATACAATCGACTCAATTGAAAATTCTGAAGGTGATCTTATCCGTGCCACGGTACAAAAGGGAGAGGTCAAAATTATGTTTCAAAGTGAAGACAGTTTGAAAAAAGAACTACCTGAATTGAGACATGACGAACCTGCAGGCGGTTTTACCATTTTCATAGAAATGGAAGGTGTTGATGATTATTACGACTACCTTTTTTCTTCATCAGATATTGTTGATCAGATCAAGAATAAGTCTGGGTATAAGCAATTTACTGTTAGAGATGTAAATGGTTATTACCTCACTTTTGGAGAGAAAATATAAATTGACACAAGAAGGTGATTAGCGACTAAATCGCATTAATCACCTTTTTTTTCCTCTTTCCCTAAAATCATTCTCATTTGTTCGCTGTCCCACTGTAGGTCAGCCTCTACAATGCCCCGATGCAGGTCCTGCTCCAATTGGTTCTCCTGTTGTTCAATCTCCTCTTTAACTTTAAATATGTATTCATCACCACTTTTTGGAGTCTCTGCCAGTCTGCGAAGACTCTGTTCGTCATATTTTACAAAATTTTGTGCCTGTCTATGTATCGTATATTTTCTAAAACCCATTTGGTGAAGTACATCACCAGCCAACCGAACAGAAGTATCTAATGATTCTCTGTAAACGTTTTCGATTCCCATATTTATCAACTCATAAGCATCGAAACGACTCTTGGCCCGCATCATAAGCTTTACATTAGGGTATTTTTCTTTTACCATTTGCACCAGCTTGATGTTGGTGTCAGGATTGTCAATGGCACTGACAAGTATTCTTGCCTCAGCCAGTCCGGCACTCTCAAGTAAATCCATTCTCGTGGCATCTCCATAATACACTTCAAACCCCATTTTCCTAAGCAGATCTACCCTATTACTGTCCTGATCAAGAATTGTAGCTTCTACACCATATGATCTGAGAAAACGGCCTACAGTACTGCCAAAGTGACCAAAGCCTACCAAGATCACTTTGTGTGTTTTGGCAATGTGATCCATGGTGCGTTTGGGTGCTTCTTTAGTACCAATTTTTGGAAGCACCAGTCTTTCATTAATAATTCCTAAAATTGGTGTGAGAGACATCGACAAGGCCGTGACAACCAGCATGGTGTCTAATTGAAATTGATCTATAATTTTTAGTTGAAAGGCAAAGGACAGCAATACAAAAGCAAATTCACCTATTTGCGCCAGCCCCACCGTTAAAAGTAACCTTTGGTCAGTTTTTATTTTGAAGATGGCTCCTATTAGGAAAAGCACTAAAGCTTTTAATGTGATAAGGCCTATCAATAAAGTGGTAATCATTAATGGATTATCTCCAATAACTATAAAATTTATTGAGGCTCCGACAGCCATAAAAAACAGACCTAGCAACAAGCCCTTAAAAGGCTCCAGGTTACTTTCCAGCTCGTGCTTGAACTCACTATTTGCCAGTACCACGCCCCCTAAGAATGCACCAAGTGCAGGGCTTAGTCCAACCAATTCCATCAAAAAGGCGATCGCAACTACGATAAGCAGGGCTGCAGCTGATAATAGTTCGCGTAAGCGTGTTTTAGCCACCAATCGCAACATAGGCACAAAAAGGTATCGACCTGCAGCTACTACGACAGCAACAGAAACAAATACTGCTAAAGCCTGTACACCCAAAGGCAAACCTTCTAGTAGATAAACGCCTGAGCTATGGTCGTCACCACTAGTTTCGGTTGTAACCGTAGATAAAAGTGGCAATATTGCCAACATGGGAATTACTATAATATCCTGAAAAAGCAGGATTGAGAAAGAGGACGATCCATAAACTGTATCCATGAGCCCCTTTTCCTTTAAGGTTTGCAAGGTAATTGCCGTAGATGATAGTGCTACGGCCATAGATATGGTTAAGCCCACTTTCCAGTCTAACCCAAATAAAAGGAAGATGGCCAAGCTTAGCACTGTAGTTATAAGCACCTGGCCCCCACCCATTCCTAATATAGCTTTGCGCATCCGCCAAAAACTTCTTGGATCGATTTCAAGACCAATCAGGAATAGCATCATAACCACACCAAACTCTGCGAAATGCAAAATATCTTCTCCTTCCTCGCCTACAAACCCAAAAACGTACGGCCCGATTAAAATACCAGCCAATAAATACCCTAGCACAGAACTTAAGCCTAATCTTTTCGCAATCGGCACGCATACGATCGCTCCAGCAAGAAAGACTATAGCCTCAAATAATAAACTTCCACTCATGAGTTAGCTTTTAAAGGTGGTACATCATTGACAAAGTGATATTGACTGATATTCTCTTTAGGGAAGTCTTCCTTAAGCATTTGAATTAACTGACTGTAACTATTGGCATGGACTTGCAGCTCCTCATCTGATAGCTTATGTGTACCCATGACTGCAAAAGGCGGCAAATAAGTCATCCCACACAGTCTGGCTGTCTGCTCCATCGGTCTCAGAAATTCTCTGATTGAATAATTGTTATACCCCTCACTGCAGTAAACTTCTTTTGATCCACCTGCAGTTAATACATTCATTACTTTCTTACCTGTTAAAGCATTGCCACTAGGGCCGTAAGCCCACCCAAACTCAAGCACCACGTCTATCCATTGTTTAAGCAATGGTGGGCAACTGTACCAGTAAAAAGGGTGATGCCAGATGATTATGTCATGAGCATTAAGCAATTCTTTCTCATACAACACATTTATATTAAAGTCAGGATAAATCTCATACAAGTCTCGAAAAGTTACCCCTTCCAGGTCCCGTACTTTCTCAACCAACGATTTATTAGTTCTGGATTGTTCGTATTTCGGGTGGGCAAATAGGATCAGAATTTTTTGCATAATTTAAAATAAATCAATTAATACCGATAACTAAATTTTGACAACAAAAAATAGGATAGTGTAAGCTGTGCGATAATAAACTTATCACCACAAATCAACTTCTTGTAGCTACCTGAAAATATCCTTCTCATAATCTAAATTCTGGTTGTTATTCTTTTACAATGCACTAATTTTGTGGTTCAATTTTTTAAACATGACAGAAGCTTCAGAATCACTTAATTTTATAGAACAAATTGTAGCCGATGACCTAAAGGCCGGTTTATCGTCAGATAAGTTGCGATTTCGATTCCCACCTGAGCCTAATGGCTATTTACATATCGGACATGCCGCCTCTATCTGCCTCAATTTTGGCTTAGGAAAGCGGTTTAATGCACCCGTAAACCTTCGTTTTGATGATACCAACCCTACAAAAGAAGAACAGGAGTATGTAGATGCTATCAAAAATGATATCGCGTGGTTAGGGTTTAAATGGGCTACTGAGTGCTATTCTTCCGATTACTTTCAACAACTCTATGATTGGGCAGTTGAGCTTATCAAAAAAGGCAAAGCTTATGTAGATGGTCAGTCGGCTGAAGCTATGGCTGAACAGAAAGGAACACCAACTACACCGGGTACGGCAAGCCCACATCGCAATCAAAGTGTAGAAGAAAACCTTGAGTTGTTTGAGAAGATGAAGAATGGGGAATTTGAGGCTGGCACCTATGTGCTGAGAGCCAAAATTGACATGAGCTCTCCTAACATGCTTATGAGAGACCCATTACTTTATAGAATTGTGAATAAAGCGCATCACCGCACTGGCACAGAGTGGTGTGTGTATCCGATGTATGACTGGGCCCACGGACAATCAGATTACCTTGAGCAAGTATCTCATTCTATTTGTACGCTTGAGTTTAAATCTCATCGTGAGCTCTATGATTGGTTTTTAGATCAGATTTATGATGACAAAAAACATCGGCCGAAACAACGTGAGTTTGCCAGAAGAAACCTGAGCTATACTGTAATGAGCAAGCGTAAATTGCTCGAATTGGTTCAATCAAAAACTGTGGCAGGATGGGATGACCCCAGAATGCCTACGATCTCAGGTCTTAGAAGACGAGGTTATACGCCAGAGTCAATTAGAAAATTCAGCGAAGTTTCGGGCATTACCAAAAGAGACAGTGTTACCGATGTTTCTTTACTGGAGTTTTGTATTCGTGAAGATTTGAACAAAACTGCTACTCGCGTTATGGGTGTTTTAGATCCCGTAAAGCTGGTAATTACAAACTATCCTGAAGGTAAAGAAGAGATGCTTACGGCTGAAAATAACCCGGAAGACCCTAACTCGGGAACACATGAAGTACCATTCTCCCGAGAATTATATATAGAGCGTGAAGACTTTAAAGAAGATGCCGGAAATAAGTTCTTTCGCTTGACGATAGGTCAGGAAGTGCGTTTAAAGAATGCTTACATTATAAAAGGAGAATCTGTAGTAAAAGATAGCGAGGGAAATATTACTGAAATACATTGCACCTGCGACTTGGATAGTAGGTCTGGAAGCGGTACTGATGCTAGCGCCAGAAAGGTGAAAGGTACTTTACATTGGGTGTCGATAAAACATGCTATAAAAGCTGAGATTAGAGAATACGATAGGTTGTTTTTAGATGAAGCTCCTGACAGTCATCAGGACAAGAATTTCATGGAATTTGTAAACCCTGACTCTCTCAACATCATAAAAGAAGCATATCTAGAGCCGTTTTTGAAAGAAGCTCAAATGGATGATAAGTTTCAGTTTCAGCGCCTGGGTTATTTTACTTTAGACAAAGACAGTAATTCAGAGCATTTAGTTTTCAATAAAACCGTTGGGCTTAGAGACTCATGGGCAAAGCAAAAGCCAAAAGCTGCTCAACCTAATAACCAACCGGTTGCACAGCAAGGTCAGGGAAGAAAACCTATTGATGAGATAAAGAAGATTAGTAAAAAATACGCTAATCTCTCTGGCGACAAACTGGATAAAGCCAGAGCCAGCATCATGAACTTAGCCGAAAGTGTGACTTATGAAGATATCGAGCCATTATTCAATACTTCTGCCAAAAAAGTGGGTACACGTATTGGTGTAATGCTTACACTGGGTGTTTTACTTAAAAAAGGCCTTGTGCGTAATAGCGAAATAGATGCCTTTATAGAAGCCGGACTTAGCGATAGCAACGAATTGCTTGTAGCTGAAGCCGAAGCCATAAAATAGATTTTACAACTCTTACAGGTCATTCTGACAAAGGAAGAATCTTACTCAGTGTATCGCATGATCACATTTTGTTAGTAAGATCCTTCGCATACTCAGGATGACTCACCTTTTGAGACCGCCTCTTTTTTTAGCTAAACAATAACTTAAAGTAAAATGAGGGCTTTATCAGCTCTTTCTTTAGGTCTACATTATCGAGCATCGAAGTTAGAAGTGTGCGTACGGAGGCATTTTTATTGGCCTTCTTAACCACAAAATTAAATAGCTTAGGATATCGCAATAACTTCTGCATGGAGCGACTTATACGCAATTCATTCCACATTTTCTGGTAGATAACTTTATCGTACCGCTTATTAAATTCTTTGCTAAAATCATTCAGACCAATAGCATTTACAATGTGTTCAGCTGCTATGCGCCCACTGCGCAGCGCGTTACCTATGCCTTCTCCTGTAAATGGATCTATCAAACTAGCGGCATCACCCAGTAATAAAAACCGATCTCCTGACAAAGGCCTTTTTTTCGATCCAATGGGTAGTCCAAAACCTTGTGGCTTCTCCATTGGCTCAGCATTTTCAAATCGATTTATTAGATTAGGATGCTTCTTTACGAGTTCTTCAAGCTTTTGCTTTAGATTAATCTTCCTCATACTTACTTCACTACTTAACATACCTAATCCGACATTTGCCTGACCGTTTGGTAATGGAAAAATCCATAGATAACCGGGCAGTACGTCATCATAAAAGTGAAGTTCTATATGATTTTTAGGGTGCATTTGCGACACACGATCATAATAACACCGAATGCCCGCACAATAGTGGTTTTTCTCAACCTTAATTTGGCCTAACTTTTTATTTACTATGGAATGAGCTCCATCTGCTCCAATAATAAGTTTTGAGAAGATTCTGGAGTTATTGATCTTTAGCTCTACGCTATTTTTTGATACTTTAATATCATCAACCTTTTGCCCGGTAATGACAGTCAAATTTGACTGATCCTTAACCTGGTCAAACAAAAATTGGTCAAAATCAATACGTTTAGAGATATAACCCGCAGCCTTGCCGTGGTTTGGGTTTGCAAAATCAATATCGATGTGTTGGCTATTTGGTGCGACAAATCTCACACCATGAGAGTCTATTTTTTTACCAAAACTTTCAAAATCAGCTGCCAAACGCTCATCCATACGATATAATTGATTGATAACGTCTGCACTTAATGCATCTCCACATATTTTATCTCGAGGAAATGTGGCTTTGTCAATCAGCGCGATTTTGAGCTTCTCATTCCTTAATTGATAAGCACACGCACAGCCTGCAGGCCCCGCTCCTACAATAATGATGTCATATTCAATATCTTCCATCACCATAACTCATCACTGACTTTGCTAAAATTACCCATCAAAAAGGTCAGTCATTTGAATGAGACTCTCTTCTGAGCCAACAATGGTTACGATATCACCTTTTCGTAATCTGGTGTATCCGTGAGAAATAATCATTTGACCTTTTCGCTGTACTGATAGTACAATTACATCAGAAGGGAAGCGTAAATCCCTCAGGTATATACCAAATAGATCCGGATTTAAAACCTCCAGGTCGATAGTATCCTGACCTTCTTTCATACCCAATAAAAGTGAAGTAGCTTGAGGCGACCTCACAAAGTGATCTAGCAGACTTACAATGGCTGTTCCTGTATCAACAATAAGGGCTCCCATTTTATGAAATACTTTAGAATGAACCTGATTGTTAAGTCTAACTACTATTTCTTTGGTACCAATATTCTCATAAATAAGCTCACAAATAGCCAAATTCTCTTCATCAGTCAGCATAAGCACTATAGCTTCTGATAGATGTGCATCAAGAGACTCAAGTGCCTCGAGGGTAAGGCCATCTATCTGAACCAATTCCACATCTGGAAATTTATCTGGCTCTATGACCTTGCGTGTAGCTATTTTAGCTTTCCAGCCATGTTCCTGTAATTGCCTCGCCAAAGCCACTGACTGCGTTTCAAAACCTATAATAAGTGCGTCTCTTATGCCATCAAAATCGGGTGTAGTGGCTCTCAGCCTGCTTTCGCCCAGGTTAATTATTGATCGTTTAAACAAAACCGGTCCTATAAGTTGATTAATTACAATAACACTTATAATAATGGCAGAGAACTGATCTCCCCATTCTTCGAATTCACTGCTTACGATGGTTGCTAAGCCAAGACCAACACCTGCCTGAGTAAGAAAACTGGTCCAATATTTTCTGCTGTATCTTCGATCCTCACCTCCTATTCTGGCTCCGGTATAAGTACCTATATAAAGTGCGAGTGCATTTATTCCACAAATAACAAGTGTAATTTGCCATACATCTGCTAAGACATTAATAGCTAAAAGTGCTCCCGCATATGTGAAAAACACGGTATAAATATAGGGCGACAAGTCATGAATGATACGAAGAAACTCCTGCCGTTGATTGGTATAATTAACCACATAAAAACTACCTATCAAACAAATAAGCAGTGGCTCAAGGTGCAATTCTACCTGCCAGAAATAAAAGGATAGGTAACTTACGAGGTAGTAAAGTCCATAACTTGAAAAGCCTATGAGTACAATAAAAATTGCCTTTACTATTTTGTGAATATTACCCTTTAGAAGAGTTCTAAGTAAAAAACCATATAAAATACCTATCGACACGGAAGCAACAATTTGCCCGATCAGGTAGACGATAGACATTATATTAAACCCCTGACTTGACAACAAGGTGGTGGCCGTAGAAAAACAGATGGCAAAAACAATGATTATCAGAAAATCGATAAGAACTGTCGCCCCTAGCACTGTACTGCTAAAAGAGCCTTTTGCTCTCATTTCGTTGATTACGGCAATCACCGAAGCAGGAGATCTGGCACATAATACTGCTGCACACAATAAGGCGATACTTATCTTGGCAGCCAGCGTTCTCTCACTTAAAAACGGAATAAGCTCTGCAATAGCCACAATAGCGATGGTGATGAGTAAGAAGGTGATGATAAGCTGACCTAAAGTCAACCATTGAATACTCTTTATTCTACTCCTTAACTCCTTGAGGTACAGCTCACTACTAGCAGCAAACGCAATAAAAGATAAGGCAATATCATTTATAAAAAACAGCCCCTTGGCCGTGGTATGATCAATCAGATTGAGTGCGTGGGGCCCACATAAAATACCCACCAAGAGAAATCCGCTGATTAGCGGTACTCCGAGCCGCTGAAATCGGGCAGAAATACGTTCAGAGGCAATTGCAACAATTAGAAACGTGAAAATAAATGCAGACAGCTTTATGAAGTAATCCAAGTCAGTTACAGGTTTAGATTAATGAAATTACTTAATAATAATGCATAAATACGAACCTTTAATATACTACTCTTTTATCGTGAGCACAACTTTACCTGTAGTCTTGCCTGATTGAAATAGTTTTATAGCCTCATGCATCTGTGTAAAATCAAAAACATGGCCTACATATGGTGCAGGTAGGGTTAAAGCCTTCATTTCGCCCAGAATTTTACGCATAAGCTCTTTTTTATGATAGAGCCAAATGAGATTAAAACCGAGAATGGCCTTGTTGGTTTCAATCATCTTTTGCGGGTCTATTTTCGGTCTTGTGAGGTATAACCAGACCAAACGCAACCAGTTTGGTGAGTTAGAATTGTCTCCATAACGCGCTGATCCATAATTGATTAAACGACCTTGAGGCGCAAGTGCATCATACCCGGCCTTAAAAATATCTCCACCGATACACTCCATAACTACATTAAGGTCTCGGTCTTTAAGCGCCTGGTGTAGATTTATTTTAAAATTTTTATCTCTTACAATGTAATCATCATATCCCTCCTGCTTTAGTAACTCAATTTTTGAAGCGGAACCAACTGTCCCAATAGTATAAGCGCCAACTTTTTTGGCCATACGGTTAGCCAGAAGTCCAACACCACCAGCTGCACTGTGGATGAGCACCGTGTCGTCTTTGCTCAAGTTGCCTAAATGAAAAAGACCATAATATGCTGTAAGTCCTTGAACCAAAAATGCAGCTCCTTCTTCACAAGACCAATCATGAGAAAGAGGTGTTATATAATCTACCTGACTATTGATATGGCTCGCATAGCCACCAAAACGGGTGACGCCCATTACACGATCGCCTACATTATAATCCTCAACAGCAGTACCTTTTTTTATAATTACCCCGCTATACTCCAAACCAGGTATAAAGCTACCCTTGGGAGTGGCACTATAAAGGCCAAGAATGGCAAAAATATCTGCGAAATTAAGCCCAACAGCTTTTACTTCTATTTGAACTTCATCCTTCTTAGGGTCTGAAATAGGTTCTTCCTGAAGGGTTAATTTGTTTATATTCCCAGCTTTAGCAATGCGGTATACCTTTCTCATCATAGAGGTAAAACTAGCCTAAAAAGACTCTTATCAC
>NZ_SMMD01000623.1 GCF_009711475.1 Fulvivirga aurantia | reverse complement strand
TAAGCTTATTGGTATTAATAACCTCGGGACTCTGTGCTTATGGCCAGTCCCAAGTGATGGTTATGGAAATAAAAGCAGAGATTGACCCAAGAATGAATCGCTATGTTGAGTTGGCACTAGAGCATGCTGTAGAAACGGAAGCAGATTATGTAGTGATAGAAATGGATACGTACGGAGGTGCTGTAACTGATGCCAAAGATATTGTCGAACGCATTCTAAATTATGAAAAACCAGTTTGGGTATTTATTAATAAAGATGCTGCTTCTGCCGGAGCGCTCATTTCTTTGGCCTGTGATAGTATTTATATGGCTCCCGGCTCTAATATTGGTGCTGCCACAGTTGTAACAGGTGATGGTACCGCTGCACCAGACAAATACCAATCCTACATGAGGAGTACAATGCGCTCGCTGGCGGAAGAGAAAGGTCGCGACCCAAGAATTGCTGAAGGCATGGTAGATGAATCGATTGAGATTGATAGTGTTTCTAAGGCAGGACAAGTTATTACCTTTTCTACCAACGAGGCCATAGCCAATGGGTTTTGTGAAGGAAAGGTGAGCTCTATAGAAGAAGTACTTGAGAGAAATGGTGTAACAGATTATGAACTCGATACGTACCAGCTTAGCCAGACTGAAAAGGTTATTTCTATTTTTCTTAATCCGTTTGTAAGTGGTATACTCATATTAGTGATCGTAGGCGGTATTTGGTTTGAACTACAGACACCAGGTGTAGGCTTTCCTATTTTAGCGGCAGGTATTGCCTTAGTCTTATATTTTGTACCATATTACCTCAATGGCCTGGCTGAAAACTGGGAAATCATTGCTTTCTTTTTGGGGATAGTTTTAATTATGCTTGAAATATTCGTGATACCAGGTTTTGGTATCGCTGGTATTGCAGGTATTTTTCTCACTGTTGGCTCTTTAGTATTAGTAATGCTAAATAATGATACTTTCGACTTTACTTTTGTGCCGTTTGAAGATGTATTTATTGCCGTATCGGTAACACTTGCCGGCATGCTGGGCAGTGTAGCCGTCTTATTTATAGGAGGGGTGCGGTTGACTAATACCAAAGTTTTTACTCGAATCGCTCTCACTGATACCATGTCCCGCACTGAGGGCTACACATCTAATTTCAAAAAGACTTCAATGGTTGGTCTTAAAGGTACTGCTTACACCATCTTACGACCAAGTGGCAAGGTGTTGATTGAAGGTGAACTATATGATGCTTATACCAGAGGTGATTACATAGATAGAGAGCAGAAAATTGTAGTGCTGAGTGATGAAGGTACTTCGCTTAAAGTAAAAATTGACGAATGAAGATATTAGGAATAATACCTGCCAGGTATGCATCGACTCGATTTCCGGCAAAACCATTGACAGATATTGGTGGAAAAACTATGATACAGCGTGTGTATGAGCAGGCCACTAAATGCAAAGCATTAGACAAAGTATTGGTAGCTACTGATCATATAGAAATAGCCAAAGCTGTGAAATCCTTTGAAGGCAATGTAACCATGACAAGTGATCATCACCAAAGTGGCACTGATCGTTGCTATGAAGCGCTATCTAATCAAGATAAGGTGTATGATTATGTGGTAAACATCCAGGGAGATGAACCGTTCATCAACCCAAAACAAATTGCTGAGCTTACTCATTTGCTCGATGGCAATACACAGCTGGCCACACTTGCCAAGCTTATAGATAAAGAAGATGATCTGTTCAGTTCAAATGTGGTAAAGGCTATTTTCGATAAGAATCAGAAAGCAATTTATTTTAGCCGCTCCCCCATTCCATTTAATAGAAATAACGAAAAGTCACAGTGGCATAAAGCCGATAACTATTATAAGCACATAGGAATCTATGCCTACCGCACAGATATACTTGAGAAAATAACTAAACTGCCGGTAAGTAGACTTGAAAAGGCGGAGTCGTTAGAGCAATTACGGTGGATAGAAAATGGTTTTTCTATAAAAATAGCTACTACGGAATATCAATCAATTGGTATAGACACTCCTGAAGATCTGGAGAAAGTTAAAGATTTTTACTAATCAAACTATTGGTCTAATTTCGCAAGTCAAAAAACAACTCAATACTGTTGAAAGTACTTGTTGCAATATTGCTACTAATTCCCGGCTTATCGCTTGCTCAGTTTTCTGGAGAAGGTGAGCGCATTTTGCATATGGAATACATGCACGGCTTTATTTTAAAGCACAAGAAGCAAATATCTCATCTTATTATCGGGCACCCTCAGGGAATAAGAGCTACGCTAGTCAGGCAAACAAACGGAAGCGAGAGGTGGCATCAACGGTATAATTATCCTGAAGCTGGTCTTTCTCTCATTTATTTAGATTACCAGAACCCCAGTTTAGGCAAATCAATAGCCCTCATACCACACTATAACGTTTATTTCACTAAAAACAGACAAGCAAAAAGTAGGTGGAAATACCAAATTGGCTTGGGGCTGGGATACAATACCAATAAATACCATCGAGAAACCAACAATCAGAATAACGTATTAGGCACTGACCTGAATTTTGGAATTTCTATGCAACTGCAGCACCAATATCAAATTACTAAAGATATTGCTTTATTGAACTCAGTTTCCCTAACTCATTTTTCTAATGGCTCCATCAGGAAGCCTAATTCTGGAATAAATACGGTGAGTTTTAATACAGGAATAGCTTACTCTTTGAGTAAAAAGGCATACTCATATAATTTCAACCAGAATGACCCGATAGATAAAGAAGGTTTAGGTTATACCGCCACGCTCAGTTTCGGAATGCATGAAGCTACCAAAATAGGAGCCGGAAGCTACCCCTTCTTTGTACTCTCTGCCTTGGCGGACAAGACTTTAAATCACAAAAGTAAATTAGGAATAGCGATAGAATGGTTTTACTCTGAAAGCCTTAAGCGAGATATAAAGTTTGACCCTGAATTAGCTGGTGAAGAGGGACCTGATTTTAACCGAATAGGTATTGCACTAAGTCATGAGTTAGTATTGGGAGACTTTTCTGTGATGTCGCAATTAGGGTATTATGTCTATGACCCTTATAAACCATTTACATCTGTTTATATCAGAGCTGGTTTAAGACGCTATTTTAATGACAATTTATTTGCTTCACTTTGTGTAAAATCTCACCATGCACGAGCTGAAGCCGCGGAGTTTGCACTTGGCTGGAGATTTAAATGAGAACAATTTCATTAGCCATACTGACCTTTATTTTATGCTTTGGCTGCGACAGCACCGATGCGCCTGAGTGTCTCAAAACACGTGGAGAGCTAACCACCAAAGAGCTCACTCTAAATGCATTTAATTCACTCACGGTGAACAATGAGTTTGAAGTGATCATTACCGAAGGAACATCTCAAAAAGTTGAGATCACTGCAGGGGAAAACCTGCTTGATGAAATTGAATTTGAGGTATTAGATGGTAGTCTTACAGTAAGTAATCATAACGGATGTGAATGGTCAAGAGATTATGATTTCCCTGTCATAAATATAACGCATCCAAATTTGAGCAACATCAGACAAAATGGAGGTGGTAGTATTAAATCTAATGGTACTTTAACATATCCACAGCTCACTTTAATCTCTGAAAAAAGTAGCGGTAATTTTGAGCTGTCATTATCTGCGGATAAACTCACAGTTGTGAATAATGATCTTTCTAACTATTACCTTACCGGAGACGTTGGGTACCTAAATGTTGGCTTTTTCTCTGGAGATGGACGATTTGAAGGAGCAAATCTCCTTTGTGAAAAGGTTGTGGTTTTTCAACGAGGGACTAATGACATAACGGTAAACGCACAGGAATCTTTAACCGGACGAATAATAGCCACTGGAAACGTAATTTTTGTCGGCACAAAACCTAAAAAAATTGAAGTGAGTGAGGAAAACAGGGGCCGACTGATAAATAAGACAAACGAATAACATGAGTGAAGAAATAATAATTGTATCTGGTACGAACCGAAAGGCTGCCATGAGTTACCAGATTTCTTTAACATACCAGCAACTACTTAAAGATCTGGGCGTAAAATCAACCATCATAGACCTGATGCTCTTGCCTGATGACTTTAGTTTTTCTGCCCTATACGAGCACTCCGGGAAGAATGATGCTTTCAATAAGTATCGGGAGATGATGCTCAATGGTAAGAAGTTTGTTTTCGTGGTGCCAGAGTACAACGGCTCTTTTCCTGGTGTACTAAAAACCTTTATTGATGGTCTTGAATTTCCTAACACATTTACCAATAAGAAGTGTGCGCTTGTCGGTGTTTCTTCGGGCATCCAAGGCGCTGGTCTGGCTTTGAGTCACCTTACAGACATCTTCCATTATTGTGGCATGAACGTGCTCGCTCAAAAACCTAAACTATCACACATAGACGATAATTTCGAAAATGGTGAAGTGATCAATGAGTTGTATATGACACTGTTGAAAGACCAGGCTCAGAAATTGGTTGAGTTTTAGCCGACTTTCTGAATAAATTTTAATATTCTTCCTCTTCTCCAATTGTACTATTTTTCACTTTGAAGTTCTGATTGACCTCATTAACTCTCATACTTAGAACGTAATCAGTTAGATATTCATCATAAAAATAAAAAAACGAACCTATCTCTTGTTCACTGATAAAATTTATAAGGGATGAATACTGAGTCAGGTTATTCAAAAAAAAACAGGGTAAACATCAACGAGGTTTGCAGATAGAAATTGCTTCCATTCTTCTAACAGAACCTTTAACTCAAAGTCGTACTTATTCAGCGTC
>NZ_SMMD01000227.1 GCF_009711475.1 Fulvivirga aurantia | reverse complement strand
TTCTATCTGCTACATCTGTTATAACTGCCCCAATATTATTTTCTTTTAATAATTGAAATGTTTCGTCAAATATTGATTGGTCTTCAAACCAACTTTCATGTCTTATCTCTACAAAGAGTTTAAAATCTTCAGGCACATCTTCAATATAAGCCTTTAGACGTTCGAAATATTTGCCTGCAAAGTTTTCTGGCAATTGCATAAACGAAGGTCCCAGATTACCTTCAAACCCTGATATAGCCTCCAAAAAGTAGTCTGAATAGCGCTTAGCGTCATCATTTAATCTCTTGATATGCGTAACGTTTCGACTTACTTTCGGACAAAACATAAAGCCTTTTGGCGCTCTGGACGTCCAGCTTTCTACATTGGCTTTTTTAACTGAGTAAAATGTAGTGTTCATCTCAATGCTATTGAAATGCTTTACATACTCATCCAGAAAGTCATTGTCTTTTGTCCTTTTAGGATAAATAAGACCAACCCATTCTTTTCTCCCCCATTTTGCACAACCAACATGCACCTTAACACCACCATAGCCTTTTGCTAATACATGTTGTGTGTCTGCATGGTCAGCGGGTAAAGAAAGCTTTTTATTTTTTAACTCGTCTTCGGATAGTTTACCAAATTTCATGGTTTTGCCATTGTTGCCATATCAATTTATTCAATATTTCAACAAGTGACAATTAAGAACGCTTTTTAGACAGTAGCGTAATTATCCTTCAATTCTATGATTTGATAGAGCGCCTCGTCAATATTTGCTTTGTGAGCCACTAAAATTTTACGTGTTTCATCAGATAATCCTTCGACAGAAAGCGCCTGATTATAATACTCCCAATTCTCCATCTCTATCTTTCTACACTCAGATAATATCGCTTGCTCATTATCGGTAACAATAACGGCTTTTAGTCTCATCCAAAATCTCTCAACATTACCTTTGACGCTGGTCCCTTTATCTATCTCCCCTCCTAATCGCTTAATTTCACCTTTCAGGTCGTGGCCAAAGTGATATCTCTTCTTCTCAAAGCTTTTAAAAAATTCGATGAGTCTTGGGTCATCAACTTCCTCTTCAGCCTTCTTGTAGC
>NZ_SMMD01000243.1 GCF_009711475.1 Fulvivirga aurantia | reverse complement strand
CGGCAAAATTACCTAAAACAGCAATTTTATTTTATTAGTCTTTGTAAATCTCTCAATCAGAATATGACGCTTAGCCGCATAGTAGACTTTTTTATACACAAGACCCATTACCAGGATCCTAATATCTTAAGGAGGGCAAGACTACTTGTCAGGGCTTGTTTTGTTACGAGCTTCTTTTCTTTGTCATATGTCTGGTTAAGCCTCATTTTTGGTTATGAAAAGGGTGTTTACCTAATGGTATTCAATTTTTTGGGGTTTTTAGCGATGACACTATTGGTAAAAACCAAAATATCAATTGGTGTTTTGGGTAACACTTATGTGTTCATTGGTGGCTTTGCAGTAGTTGTGCTTACTTATTATTCAGGAGGTGTATGGTCGGCTATTTATCCATGGATCATTTCTATACCCGTACTAGCCATTCTTGTTGTAAATAGACGCTCAGGTGTCATCTGGACGGTTATTTCCTTTGGGTTTATGGTATGGTTTGCCATACTTGCCGTGCAGGGTGTTGAACTGCCTGTTGAGTATAATCTAGAGCTGCGCACCATTTGGTATGTGACAATTGTACCTGGCCTGCTGCTTATTGTCATGTTTATGGCATTTGTTTTTGAAAGCAATCAAACTAACGCTTTATTAGATTTAGAAAGAAAAAACAAACAGCTTGAGGCTCAAAAAGAAACGATTGGAAGGCAATCGACTGACCTGGAGCAGTTGATCGAAGATAAAGACTACATTATCAGAATACTTGCTCATGACCTTCGCGGACCTTTGAGAAATATCAATGGTATGGTTACTCTCATGAAAATGGAGACGGATGCAAGTCGTATCGATGAATATATCCAGATGATCAGCCAGGCTGCTGCTAACGCTGAAAATTTGGTGAACCGTGTGTTGGAAATGGATGAGTCAGATCAAAAGAATCCTAAAGTACAGCTTGAAGAAGTAGAAGTGAGCAAATTACTCGGAGAAGTACTGGAAAACATGGATAAAGCGGCCAGAAACAAAAGTATTGGTATCGAAATGATAAATAATGGGAGCTCAGACAGGGTTGAGGCAGATAAAACTTACCTTATGCTCATTTTTGAAAATCTCATTTCTAATGCTATAAAGTTTACAGAGAAGGGTAAAGAAGTTTTGGTAAGAGTCACGAATGATACGGCAGAGCGCCTTCATATAAGGTTTATAGATCAGGGACCAGGCATCAGTCCGGAAGAAAGAGGTAAACTTTTTAAGAAATTTG
>NZ_SMMD01000180.1 GCF_009711475.1 Fulvivirga aurantia | reverse complement strand
TCATCCCGACCTTGTGGAGGGACCTTTTTACAATTCAACAATTGGCTTTCTATTTTTCCTTTTTTGCTTGATCAAAAAAAGAAAGAAAAAAATCAAGGCTCTGACCAAATTGACTAAATTTTAAAGATTTGCGTTAAAAAATGGTAAACTCGGTTCACTCAGACAACCATTTTTTTGCAACGCACCTTTAAAATTTTTAACGTCATTTGTTCAAG
Source organism: Fulvivirga aurantia (assembly GCF_009711475.1). GTDB lineage: Bacteria > Bacteroidota > Bacteroidia > Cytophagales > Cyclobacteriaceae > Fulvivirga > Fulvivirga aurantia. The sequence continues at coordinate 640 of NZ_SMMD01000180.1, read as the reverse complement.
GCCGCGAATAGTGGACAAAATCACATTGTGGTTGGGTATGCAACCTGTGCTAGTGTCATCCCGACCTTGTGGAGGGAACTTTCAACCAATAGCTTCCACAATACCCATTTCTATCATTGGAGTAAATTGCTAAGTCTATAGAAAATAGCGGTTTCGAGAGCCTCAGCCTGACAATAAGAGATGTTCGTCATTGTTTTAGATCCTCGTTAAGCACTACAGAGTCACCCTGAGGTACTCGAAAGGGTGCGAGAATGAGGCTATTCTTTCCATAATTCTTAAGGTCATTTGTTCAAGGCCGCTGACGGAATTCATGGCTTTGTTAGAAAATTTCAACCTACATTGCAGTCATCCCGACCTTGTGGAGGGACCTTTTTACAATTCAACAATTGGCTTTCTATTTTTCCTTTTTTGCTTGATCAAAAAAGAAAGTAAAAAATCAAGGCTGCGACCAAATTGACTAAATTTTAAAGATTCGCGTTAAAAAATGGTAAACTCGTTTCACTCAGACAACCATTTTTTCATAACGCAACCTTTAAAATCCTTAACGTCATTTGTTCAAGGCCGCTGACAGGACTCATGGCTGTGGTTGGTAAATTCCAATATAAGATGCGGTCATCCCGACCTTGTGGAGGGACCTTTT
>NZ_SMMD01000752.1 GCF_009711475.1 Fulvivirga aurantia | reverse complement strand
AAGTACATAAAACATGGCTAATTATCCTTTTTCAATTATTTCGGTCTTTACCAGTGATGAATATTCCTGCAAAGGCAATACAGCTGCTATTGTAGTCTTGGACGCTCCCTTTCCAAATCATCAAATGCAAAACATTGCTGCTGATTACAATCAACCTGCTACTACATTTTTATGGCAGGATGAGCATGACCAGTGGCACGTGAGGTGGTTTGCTCCCGATGATGAAATAGAGCTTTGCGGACACGGTTCGCTAGCTGCTTTTGCTTACCTGCAAAATCAAAAGCCTTTGAGTATAAAATACAAGTCAGGTTTTATTGAAGGGCATATATCAGGTCAAAATCAATGTGCTATGATTCTTGATCCTATTGAGTCTAACGTAGATGATTTTGATCCTGCGATAGCAAAAGGTTTGGGAGTAGATATAAAAGGCTATTATGAAAATAACAATAAGCATATAGTACTTGTAGAGAGTGAGGAAGTTGTAAAAAAAATGCAACCCAACTTTGCAGGATTAAGAGGCTGTGAGCCTTTTGGTTATGTAGTAACAGCAAAAGGAAGTAACACCGACTTTGTGAGTCGTACCATTGTTCCAAAAGTACAGCAATTGGAGGATCATGCCACTGGCTCATCTCATGCAGCCCTCACACCTTTTTGGTCAGACAAACTAGGCAAAGACAAACTTACCGGACTGCAGCTAAGCCCTAGAGGTGGTTTTTTTAATTGTGAAATGATAAATACAAAAGTAAAACTGAGTGGACAGTATAAAACACTCGTGAGTGGCAAGGCGGAAATTTAACCTGTAATGGGTCTTGATTTTGTCTTTCTTTCCCAAATCTGGAAACATATTCTAGTCATACCTTCAATTGGCCCTTATTAGCCCTTTTGGCATATGTATTGATTATTAGAAGATTTTAGACAAAATACTCTCTTCGTACAAATATGACAAAGGTATATCTTATCGATGATGACCCGTTCTTTTCTAAATTACTAGGTCGTAAATTATCTGAGTGGGGCTACGCTGTAAAAATTTTTATGAGCGTGGAAGATGCATTGCCTAGTTTATACGAAAAGCCGGATGTGATTGTACTAGATCATAATTTTGGAACAAGTGAAACCAAAGGCAATGATTATATTCCGCTTCTAAAAATGCACTCTCAGGATTCTGCATTGCTGTATGTGACCAGCGAAACATCTAAATCTGTAATTGACCGCTCTATAGACCGGGGCGCTGATATGTACCTTACAAAAGACGAAGAAGTTTACGACCTGATCAATCCAATAATCAAGCAACTTATAAGTGAAAAAGGTAATCAGACCAATGGTTGGGGCATGTGGTAGTTAAAGTGCTTCGTATACCTTAGCTAAGAAATCATTTAGCTTAGAGGGCTCCAGCCACCTTGTAACGATCACCAAATTATTACTTTTATCAATCACGATAAAGTTGCCACCAAAACCCGCTGCATAATAAATCTCCGTATTTTCAACATCCTTTAAAGCGCGAGGCCCTTTGTTGAGCCACCACATGTAACCATAGCTCTCATATGCTTCTGAGGGTTTTGTAGCCATATCAATCCACTCTTTTGAAATTATCTGTTTGCCAAACCATCTCCCATCGTTTAAAAACAATAAACCAAAGCGTGCATGGTCGTAGGTATTGATAAAAATACCACCACCTGAATGACCTCCTCCACTGACTGATTGCATCTTAATGCCATCTATGTTTACAAAAGAATTGTCGTAGCCATACCATCGCCAGGTTGATGAAGCTCCTATAGGATCCATTACGTGCTCTTTCAAAACCATTGGTAGAGGCTTTCTCCATACTTGTAAAAGTGAGTATGCAAGCAGGTTAACACGTACATCATTGTACTCAAAATTACTTCCGGGCGTTTTTAATTCGCGATATTTCCAATCGTCAATACCACCTTCTCTGGGTGGTCTGTCAGCCCAATCTTTCATGCCAAATAACTCACCAGAGTAATCAGAGGATTGCGTAAGTAAATGGTGCCAGGTAATCTCACTGTTGTGTACACCTTCGTAAGTGCCATCCCAAACATATTTACTTACCTTTTCATCCATCTCCTTAATAAGTTTCTCATCATAAGCCAGGCCTGCCACTGTAGACAAGTAACTTTTGGTGACACTAAAAGTCATATCAACCCGATCGAGGTCACCCCACTCAGCTGCTAAATAACCATCTTTAATAATGAGCCCTGCTGCACCACCACGTTTTTTGGTTGGGCCGGCTAACTTATGATAAGGCTCTCTACTAAAGCCTTCTAAAATTGCAATACGCAAATCTTTTGATCCGGAATATTCGTTCTCAATGGCATAATCTACAGCTGCCTTTAAGCTGTTGTTATTAAAGCCAACTTCTTTTGGCGCCTTTCTTTCCCAACTTCCTCTTTCAGGAAAATATTGAGCAGAAAGTCCGTAGGACAGAATAAACAGTAGTATTAAGAAATTGTATTTCATACTTCAAATGCTTTATGTAAAATCTACAGACATTCACCGAGCAAACATCACCATTCATCGATTATTTTTCAATCATAAAATATGTGAGGCTACATTTATTACATGTTACGCTCCACACCACTATCGAAAAGCTTGTTTTATATTGTAGATGACGATCCAGTTTTCAGTACAGTATTTGACAAATTACTAAAAAGCAACCGGTACAAGCAAGTCCTTCATTTTGATTCGGGAGAAGCTTGTTTAGAGCAATTAAAGGATCGGGTCGAGCACCCCTCTATTGTGTTTCTTGATTTCTCATTAAATGGTATGAATGGCCTTGATGTACTACAGCGCATAAAGGAAATCAATAAAAAGATTAAAGTTGCGATTGTAACATCGATCGATGACTTAGACCTGAGAGCTAAATGTTTGAAAGAAGGTGCTTTTATGTTTATCAACAAAAAGGATATCGCCACTAAAATTCCTTCGATGTTTGAAGCCAGCAATACCTCAAGTGCTTATTCGTTCTTTAGCAGATTTGGTAAAATATATTTGAATTAGAAAACAGCGCTTTTAAAACGCCAAAAGGCGAGTTGTCCTCGCCTTTGGGTTGGCTAGCATCTAAGATTGTTGGTATCCTAAATCACTGTACAGCCTCCTTTCGCGTTTGAGAGAATTTCAGCCCTCGCAATCGCATGAAACAAGATAGCACTCTTTCTTAATATTTCAAATAAATCTCACTTAAATAATTGACTTACAGTGGCTTTCATATTCTTAACTAGGCCATTTCTTTTCTTAAAAAATTTATAACACCTCCATAAAGCAACAAATCTCGCTGACGCTCACTGATGTTATATTTCAATTTGATTTCCACGTTTTTTGTGGTATTAATGGCTACAACATCCTTCATTTCCTTTATAGAGTCACGCAGGTTTTCAATTTTTATTAAATCCTTTTTATCAATTTTGTCATAATCAGATTGATCTGAAAATTCGAAAGGAATTATTCCAAAATTGATGAGATTTTGCCAACCAATACGAGCATAGCTCTTGGCTATCACAGCCTTTTGGCCAAGATACCTTGGCGCTAATGCCGCGTGCTCTCTGCTAGAGCCTTGAGCGTAATTTTCACCGGCAATTACAATATGGCCTCCGTGTGAATCCATAGAAGCCTGAGCTCTCTCGTAAAAATTGCCGTCTACTACATGAAAAGCATATTTACTAATCTCTGGAATATTACTTCTCAATGGCAAAACTTCTGTCCCGGCTTTCAATATCTCATCAGTAGAAATATTATCAGGCATTTTAAGAATTACCGGCATTTCTATGGCATTTCCTAACTCGTCAAAATCCGGGATTGATTTAATGTTTGGCCCCTTATTAAGCTTCATATCAGCCCCATTCTTTTCCGGCTTGATCAACATTTGTGTATTGATCTTTATTTTGTCAGGCTCTGTATATTTTGGGTATTTGATATTATGCGTATTCTCCAGATCTCTGGGGTCTGTTATTTTGCCTGTAAGTGCTGCGGCTGCAGCCGTCTCAGGACTACATAGATAAACCTGGTCATCGATGGTGCCCGAGCGCCCGGGAAAATTTCGAGGCATAGTTCTTAAACTTATCTGGCCTGTAGCCGGAGCCTGCCCCATGCCAATGCAACCCATGCAACCAGACTGGTGAAACCTCGCTCCTGCTTGCACTAAATGAGCAAGACTACCTTCTGACGCCAGATTTTGGATTACCTGTCTAGATGAAGGATTAATATCAAAAGATACATCTGCCGGAATCACCTGATCTTTTACAATTTCTCCTACTACCCAAAAATCTCTGGGGCCAGGATTGGCAGAAGACCCTATAACCACCTGAGAAACTTCCTTACCTTCAACTTCTCTTACTTCTACCACTTTTCCAGGACTACTAGGCATGGCAATCAATGGCACCAGCTCAGAAAGGTTAATTTCATCATGGGCATCATAAGAAGCTCCTTCATCGGCTTCAAGAGCAACCCAGTCTTCTTCACGGCCTTCTAACTTTAAAAATTGTTTGGTGATCTCATCTGAAGGGAATACGGTCGTAGTAGCTCCCAACTCAGTACCCATATTGGCAATTACATGTCTGTCCCAAGTGCTTAAATTTTTAACTCCCTCTCCATAATATTCAATAATAAAGCCTCTTCCGCCTTTTACATCATAGCGCCTGAGCATCTCAAGTATTACATCTTTGGCGCTTACCCAGTCTGGCATTTCTCCGGTAAGCTTCACACCCATAATTTTGGGCATCTTCACATAATAAGGCTTGCCTGCGGCAGCAAGGGCGACATCTAGGCCACCCGTACCGATAGCCAGCATACCAAGACCTCCGCCAGCGCAGGAATGACTGTCTGATCCTACAAGGCTCTTGCCAGGCACTCCAAATCGTGACATATGCACAGCATGGCTGATACCATTGCCCGGTCTGCTGTACCAATAGCCAAATTTCTTAGCCGCTGACTGAAGAAATAAATGATCATCAGCATTTTTGAAATCAGTTTGTAGCAAGTTATGGTCTACATACTGCACACCTACTTCTGCTTTTACTTCGCCAAGACCAATGGCCTCCAACTCAAGCATAATAAGTGTACCTGTAGCATCTTGCTGTAAGACGTGATCTATTTTTAAACCGATCTCTTTGCCTGGTTCCATCTCACCGGACAGCAAATGTGATTTGATCAGTTTCTGGGAAACGTTCATTGGATTACTCATGTAGTTGATTGGTTTGGTTAACTACAAAACAGGCTACGCTTCACCATTGTTTACATATAGAATATCGGTACAAGTACCGTTATCAGTATCCAGAATATGAGACTTATTCCTCCCCCTACTTTCAGAAAATCTTTAAATGAATAATTACCGGGGCCATAAATCATGGCATTGGTCTGGTAGCCTACCGGTGTAATGAAGCTGGTATTGGCCCCAAATAAAATAGCTATGAGAAGCGGTTCGGCTGGTATACTCATACTTATCGCAACTTTGACAGCAATAGGCACAAGTAAAATAGCAGTGGCTTGATTACTCATGATACTGGTCAATAATGTGGTAAAGATGAATAGTACCGAAACTACAAAACGGGGACTTGTATCACTGGAAAAGTTAACGATGAAATCAGCGATTACCTGATCCCCTCCGGTTTTTGAGAGTGCTGTGCCGAGAGGTATAACTCCGGCTAAGAGGAAGATCACTTTCCACTCTACGTTTTCGTAAGCTTTCTTTACAGAAAGACAGCCGGTAAGAAACATGAGCGCGACACCCAGCCAGGCACTGATAAGGATAGGAAAGATGTTACTTACGGCCAAAAAGATAATGAGAATCAAGATACTCACGGAAGTGGTCATCTGTCTTCTACTACGGAGCTGACTTACTATATTTTCCCGGGATACCTGCTGCACCACTATCCAATCGTGTTTTGACTGTTCTGTTTCTGGCAAATTATCTCCGTCCATCAATAGAATATCACCCACTTGTATCACGTGATCCATCAATTTCTGATCTCCCATAAGACCACCTCTTCTTGCCGCGAGCGGTATGGCATCGTAAAATCGGTTAAACTGAATGTCTTTTACCTTTCTACCGATTAAGTTGGAGTTAGGTACAATCAGCGCTTCAAACAAAACGCGATCCTCGTCCTCATTTTGCTCGATGCTGCGATCTTCAGCATTCGAAAGTATCCTTAAATCTTTATTATTATTAAGGTTTATGATCTCATGGATGTTGGTTTTTACGGTGAGCACATCACCAGCTCTTAGAGTGAGCTGATCATCTCTTTTGATAATTCTGTTATTGCGAATAAGCCTGAGCAGTTTGTATTCTGTTTTGTCATGCAATTTTAAGGCTTCAAGTTTCTCTCCTATCAATTCAGATCCTTCAACAACAAGTACTTCGGTTATGTAATTTTTCTCTTCAAGCTCTTTATTAAACACACTTATATTTTGTGGTTTCTTGTTTAGAAAACGAATGCCAATAAAGAGCATATATATAATGAGAGCGACCAACAAAATCACTCCCATGAGTGTAAGGTCAAATATTCTAAATCCGTCAGCACCATTGGCCCTTGAGACAGCATTAATTAAAAGGTTGGTGGAAGTGCCAATCATGGTAGATGAACCGCCCACCATTGCAGCAAATGACAAAGGAATGAGTAAAATCGCTGCTTTAATCTTAGTCTGCTGCGATATTTTAAACATTATAGGAATAAAAACCGCCACTACCGCTGTAGTATTTATAAAAGCTGAAGATATGGCCGCTATAATCATGATAATTAATACAGCTTGCCATTTACCACCTTGAGTAATACTCAGCATTTGGTCGCCCAACGCATCTACCACACCGGTATTTCTCAGTCCCTGACTCACTATGAGTAGCGCCAGTACTGTAAGAGTTGCCGTATTACTAAAGCCACTTACGCCCTCCTCTGGTGTGAGAATGCCCGTAATCATTAGGCTTACCATTATGAGAATGGCAGTTTGATCAATAGGAATGATGCCGGATATAAATAGTCCTAACGCCCCTACTACAATGCCAAAGACGATTATTAATTCCGTTTCCATAAATGGTCTATTTCCTCAATATTTTCTTTTTAAATACGAGGTAGCGCGAAGTGCCGTAGATCATTAGCGAAATGCTCGCCAATAAAAAAGTGGCCGAAAGAATGTTGAAGAGAAGAGACTCAAAAAACTTAAAAACGAATGCACTAATACCCAACATGGCTAAGGCAGCTCTGTAATAGGCCATCAATGTTCTCTCATTGGCCATTAAAGTTCTTATTCGGGCAAAATAATGTCTCCTGTCTC
>NZ_SMMD01000894.1 GCF_009711475.1 Fulvivirga aurantia | reverse complement strand
AATTTAATCATCTGAGCAGGACAGCTCCTCATAGAAAGGCTATGCTTTCAAACATGGCTACTTCTTTGATATTAAATAAAAGAATAACTACTACTGTAGCGAAAGCTAAAGCGCTTAAGAAATATGTTGAGCCTTTACTTACTAAAGCTAAGAACGATACTACACACTCTAGAAGAGTTGTATTCTCTTATCTAAATGATAAGACCAGCGTTCAGACTTTATTTGATGAAGTAGCTACAAAAATAGCCGACAGACCTGGAGGATACACTAGAATCCTTAAAACTGGTAATAGACTAGGTGACAACGCTGATATGTGCATCATTGAGTTGGTAGATTACAACGAAATGTTGCTAGGTGATGATAAGTCATCGAAGTCTAAAACAAGAAGAAGTAGAAGAGGCGGTAAAAAGTCAACAACGAGTTCTAACGAAGCTGCTCCGGCAAAAGAAACTAAGGAAGCGAAAGCTGAGGAAGTGAAAGAGGAGAAAGCTGAGGAAACTCCAAAGGCTGAAACTAAAAAGGAGGAGCCTAAGGCAGAAGAAAAAACAGAAGAGAAGAAGGATTCAAAAGACGAAGAGAAAAAAAAGTAAATTGAATTCTACTAGAAATATAGAAGGGATTAGATTTTTATCTAATCCCTTTTTTTATTTTTGCACAATCTTAATTCAGTAGCTCTATGAAATTGAAGGAAAAAGAAAAAGCTTATTTGTTATTAGAAGACGGTTTTATGCTCGAAGGCACCTCTATTGGGAAGAAAGGTACCAAAGGAGGTGAGATATGTTTTAATACTGGCATGACCGGTTATCAGGAGATCTATACCGACCCAAGTTACTATGGTCAGATCATCGTAAACACAAACTCACATATTGGCAATTATGGGGCACTCGATGAAGAAACGGAGTCTAAAACCCCAAAGATATTTGGGCTCGTAGTAAACGAATATGCTGAAGTTTATAGCCGCAAAACAGCTACTGAAAGCTTACAGGAGTTTCTTGAAAAGAATGATGTTGTAGGTATTGCCGATGTTGATACGCGTATGCTTGTAAGGCATATACGTAGCAAAGGTGCCATGAATGCGATAATTTCATCTGAGATAAATGGTGACGAACTGAAGAAAGAGCTGGAAAAAGTGCCTTCAATGGAAGGGTTGGAGCTATCATCTATTGTTGCTACAAAAGAACCATATTATGTTGGGGACGAGTCGGCACCAATTAAAGTAGCTGTACTTGATTTAGGGATAAAGACCAGCATCTTAAAAAATTTAAGTAGCAGAGATGCTTATTGCAAAGTATTCCCTGCTAAAACTAAATTTGAAGAGATGAAAGCCTGGAATCCTGATGGTTATTTTATATCAAATGGCCCAGGTGACCCTGCAGTTATGCAATATGCTGTTGATACGGTTTCAGAAATATTAAAGGAGGATTTGCCATTGTTTGGTATATGCCTTGGCCATCAGATTTTAGCAAGAGCTTGTGGTATTGGTACCTATAAGATGCATCATGGTCATAGAGGTCTTAACCATCCTATTAAAAACCAAACCACAGGATTAAGTGAAATTACTTCTCAAAATCACGGCTTTGTAGTGTCTGCTGAAGATATCGATAAGTCTGATAAAGTTGAAATTACACATATCCATCTCAATGATAATACTGTGGCAGGACTTTCTGTTAAGGGAAAAAATGCATTTTCAGTACAATATCACCCTGAGTCATCTCCAGGTCCACATGACTCAAGATACTTATTTGATCAATTTATAGAACTAATTAAATCATCTAAATAATAGCATAAATGAGCTTAATTCACGACATACACGCAAGACAAATACTTGATTCACGAGGTAACCCAACTATCGAAGTAGATGTAGTTACAGAAAGCGGCATACTAGGAAGAGCTGCCGTACCGTCTGGGGCATCTACAGGAGAAAATGAGGCCGTAGAACTTAGAGATGGTGATAAATCGGTATACATGGGTAAGGGTGTACTTCAGGCAGTAGACAACGTAAATGGAGTGATAGCTGAAGAGCTAGTAGGCTTTTCAGTATTTGAGCAAAATCTGTTGGATAAGATGATGATCGAACTTGACGGTACTCAAAATAAAAGCAAGCTTGGAGCAAATGCTATATTAGGTGTTTCTTTGGCTATTGCAAGAGCTGCTGCTGCTGAGCTTGGTATGCCTTTATATAGATACATTGGCGGTGCAAATGCTAATACTCTTCCTGTTCCGATGATGAATATTATCAATGGAGGATCACACTCAGATGCACCTATAGCTTTTCAGGAGTTTATGATTCGTCCTGTGGGAGCTGCTAGCTTTAGTGAAGCCATTAGAATGGGAACTGAGGTATTCCATCATTTGAAAAAGATTCTTAAGGACAAAGGCTTGAGTACAGCTGTAGGTGATGAGGGTGGTTTCGCCCCTAACTTCTCAGGAGGAACTGAGGAAGCCCTGGAAAGTGTGCTTAATGCTATAAAGTCTGCGGGCTACACTCCTGGGGACGATATAACTATCGCCTTAGATTGCGCATCTTCTGAGTTTTATGTAGATGGTAGCTATGATTATACAAAATTCGAAGGTGATAAAGGGTCTGTAAGATCTAAGCAAGAGCAAGTAGATTACCTTGCTGAGTTAGTTGAGAAATATCCAATAGATTCTATTGAAGATGGTTGTGATGAGAACGATTGGGAAGCATGGAAAATGTTAACCGCCAAGATTGGAGACAAATGCCAGTTGGTAGGTGATGATTTATTCGTTACTAATGTTAATTTCTTGAAAAGAGGTATTGAAGAGAAAAGTGCTAATTCGATATTAATTAAAGTAAACCAAATTGGTACGCTTACCGAAACACTTGATGCTATTGAAATGGCTCACCGAGCTGGATTTACTTCTGTAATCTCACACAGATCGGGTGAGACTGAGGATGCAACTATAGCTGATATAGCAGTGGCTACTAATGCTGGTCAGATTAAGACTGGTTCTGCATCAAGATCTGATAGAATGGCGAAATACAATCAATTGCTTAGAATTGAAGAAGAATTAGAAGAGGTGGCGAAATTCCCTTCTAAATAATAGGACTGATATATTTATTTAAGCTGTGCTGCATGTGATGCAGTACAGCTTTTTTGTTTTTCAAGACACATATAATCAAGCTCACTAAAGCTTTTTGATAGTATAAGTCATTAATTTTTAGTTATTTTAAGGTATTATTTTTTAAACTTAAGTGATGAAGTTACCACGATTTACACGCAGTTTTTATTTTTTGGTAGGCTCATTTTTCTTCATCTGGATGTTGTTTATTGATGCCAACGACATATTTACTCAATATCAATTGCGCAATAAGCTAAAAAACCTTGAAGACGAAAAAGCGTACTATTTGGATAAGATCGAAGAAGTAAAAGCTGAGCGCGAAGAACTAATGAGCAATGACGAGCTCCTTGAAAAATTCGCCCGAGAAAAATACCTAATGAAGAAAGATTCTGAAGACTTATTTATTATTGTTGAGGAAGAATAGTATGTCCAAATTATTAAAATTGCTGCCATTCATTCTGTTGTTAATTACAACTAAGGGTTTTGCTCAATTTGACGAACCCACGGAAGGTAGCGATTGGAAAGATCGGGTATTTGTGGGCGGGGGCTTAGGTTTACAGTTTGGCACCATAACTAATATTGAAGTCTCACCTTTAGTGGGATACCGCGTTACAGATAATTTTTCGGCTGGCTTAGGGATTACTTACAGTTATTACAAAATAGAATTCAATAACGGAGAAGAGTTCGAAACCAATATTTACGGTGGAAGGCTATTTGCGAGAAGAAGCCTTACAGATCAATTTTTTCTACAAGCCGAATATGAGTCTCTCAATCTTGAATATTTTAACCCATTTGATAACACTTTCCAAAGAGAGTGGGTACCTGGTTTGTTTTTAGGCGGAGGGTACTTTATGCCTTTGAGCAGAAATGTTGGTCTAAGTGCAATAGCACTATACAACGCATTGTATGACGACCTGAAATCCCCATACAATAGTCCTTTAGTGATAAGATTTGGATTTACTGCAGGTTTTTAGGCCAATTCAAGTCCAAATTTTTTCCCTACTTCTCTTAAGTCTTCTACTACTTTCTCATTTAAAGGGATGCCATTATTACCGCGTTCCGCTTCCATCTCTCTTTCAGGGTCTCCGGGTATAATTACCTTTTTGCCTTCTACAGCTTCTGCTTCTCTAAATCGTGAAATCCAATTGTCCATGTGAGATTTAAATTCATCGGCTGGTCTAAAAGCGTCTATTCTCATAGCGCCTAAAAAATGACCTAGCCCTTCACCCACAGGATTTTCAGATAATGGTAAAAAACTTACGAAAGGAGGTGCCCACGGTCCATAATTTGCACCAGAAAATACAGCAGAAAATATATCTACTATAGAACCAAGCGCATATCCTTTATGACTACCATGCTCTCTGTCACCTCCCAAAGGCAATAGTGCTCCACCATTTTTTAGTTCGTGAGGGTCATTTGAGTTTTTGCCTTCCTTATCCTGAATCCAGCCTGTAGGAGCTTGCTCCTCTTTCCTTTGTAAAATCTCAAGCTTACCATTCGCTGCTGTTGTAGTTGCTAAATCAGCTATGAAAGGGGGTTGCTTTGCAGAAGGAATAGCTACTGCTATTGGGTTGGTACCCAGCATACGCTCTTTGGCAAATGTAGGAGCTACTAAAGGGCTTGCATTAGTCATGGCCATACCTACCATATCATTTTCCAGGGCCATCATAGCATGATAGCCGGCTATACCAAAATGATTTGAATTTTTTACTGAAACCCAGCCGCTCCCTACTTCTTTAGCCTTTTGCATGGCTATTTTCATAGCAGCAGGAGCTACCACTAAACCTAGCCCACGGTCACCATCTACCACTGCTGTACTTGGTGTTTCATGAACTACCTTAATATCAGGTTTGGGGTTTATTCTATCGGCTTCCCACAATCTAACATAACCAATTAATCTGGCTACTCCATGAGAGTCAATCCCTCTCAGGTCTGCTTTTACCAATACATCAGTTGCGATCTGCGCATCGGCTTCGCTACAACCCATAGCAAGAAAAACATCTTTAGTAAAACTGGTAAGTTCTGATTTGGTATAGTGATTTTTCATGACGCGCAAAGTTAGTGATATATTCTTTTTCGAAAAGAATCACTCTACATTTGGTCGCTTTTCACTAAGCTCAGCACCCCTTCTTTCAGCGCATAGGTTGACACTCTTAATTCATTAAAAGGATGTTGATTTAGAAGGAATTCGATAAGCGCTGAAGCTACCACTATCATGTCTACTCTCATCTCGATCATGCCTGGTATTACAAGGCGCTCTTCCCTGTTTTTTGAAACAAGGTCCACAAATATTGCTTTGAATGAACCAATAGTTAGTGGTCTTTCACTGGCGTTTTCGTCAATAGAAATATTATTTGCTGCGCAGTAGATGTCACTTAATGTATCGAAAGTGCCCGATGAGCCAATAAGTACATTTGGCCCAAACGCCTTGATGTTTTCTAATAAGGAAGCGAGTTTTTCTAGTAAAAATGATTCTAGTCGATTGAGGTCATTTTTGCTGATCGGTTCTGTATTGTGAAAAAGGTCTAAGAGTCTTTGAGCGCCTAGCTCAAAGCTTTCTTTCCATAACACTTCTTCTGAGTTTCCGATGATAAACTCAACACTTCCACCACCTATATCCATTACAAGCACTGGTTCGCGGCCAATGGGCATAGCGGTTTTTACTCCTTCAAATATAAACGAGGCTTCCTGATCTCCTGGAATAATGTTAATGTCTATTCCAGTTTCTAATTTCACTTTTTGTTTCAGCTCTTCTCCGTTGCGGGCATTTCTAAACGCACTAGTTGCAAATGCAAATACTTTTGTGGCGTTATGTGCTGTGATTTTATCGCTAAATGACTTTAAAGCACTCAATGCGCGATTTTCAGCTGCCGGTACAATTATCTGGTCATTAATACCACCTTCACCAATTTTGACAACGATTTTTTCTTTAAGAATAATTTCATCTTGGCCATCTATTACAGGTTTAACTATTAATAGATGAAAGGTGTTAGTGCCACAGTCAATAATTGCAATCGGATCAGCCATGAGGATTAAAAATTTGCCGAATATAAGCAATCATTAGCATAAAATCGACCTCGATATCCGGCTGATTCCATCGGTTTTTAATTATCTTTGAAATTTCCGAAAAGAAACGAATATGTCAGAAAAGAAGCAAAATCAACCAGTTTATACAGTACCTGGAAACCAACAGAAATACGAGTTGCTCCAAGAAAAGAATGACGAAGCCTTACTTGGCGGGGGTAAGAAAAGAATCGAAGCCCAGCATAAAAAAGGTAAGCTCACAGCCAGAGAGCGTATAGAACTATTGTTGGACGAAGGCACCTTTGAAGAGATTGGCAAGTTTGTCATGCACAGGTGCAAAGATTTTGGCTTAGATAAGCAGTATTACCCTGGTGATGGTGTTGTAACTGGTTACGGGCAGGTCAATGGTAGACTTGTTTACGTGTTTTCTCAGGACTTTACAGTATTTGGTGGTTCATTATCTGAAACCCATGCTGAAAAAATCGTTAAGATCATGGATTTAGCCATGGAAAATGGGGCCCCTGTTATCGGGCTTAACGATTCTGGTGGCGCTAGAATTCAAGAAGGTGTGGTTTCTTTAGGGGGCTATGCCGATATCTTTTACAGAAATACGCTGGCTTCTGGCGTTGTGCCTCAAATTTCTGCTATCATGGGACCTTGTGCAGGAGGTGCAGTTTATTCTCCGGCTATCACAGACTTTATAATGATGGTAGAAGATACTTCATATATGTTCGTGACTGGACCCAACGTAGTTAAAACAGTAACTCAGGAAACAGTAACAGCAGAAGAGCTTGGAGGAGCCAGTGCTCATAGTACCAAAAGTGGTGTAACTCATTTTTCATGTGCCAACGAAGTCGAATGCATAAATAATATTAAACAGCTTTTAAGCTACATGCCTCAAAACTGTGAGGAAGATCCGACTATTGCTCCTTATGAGCCTTCAGGTGATGAAAAGGTACCATCTTTAAATGACATAATGCCTGAGAATCCTAATCAGCCTTATGACATGAGAGAGGTCATAGAGCAAACCGTAGACGATGGAAGTTTTATGGAAGTCCATAAAAACTTTGCGGAAAACATCGTGGTGGGATTCGCAAGAATAGGTGGTAGAAGTATCGGTATTGTAGGTAATCAACCTGCTTCTTTGGCAGGAGTATTAGATATTGATGCTAGCACTAAAGGAGCTCGTTTTGTGAGATTTTGTGACTGCTTCAACATTCCATTATTAGTGTTTGAAGATGTGCCTGGCTTTTTACCTGGTACAGATCAGGAGTGGAATGGTATAATTACCAATGGGGCCAAGCTGCTATATGCTTTTAGCGAAGCTACTGTACCAAGAGTAACTGTGATTACAAGAAAGGCATATGGTGGAGCATATGATGTGATGAACTCAAAACATATTGGGGCTGACATGAATTACGCCTGGCCAATGGCAGAAATTGCTGTTATGGGAGCCAAAGGAGCAGCAGAAATTATATTTAAAAGAGAAATTGCTGAGGCTGATGATCCTGAAGCAAAACTTCAGGAGAAGATTGACGAGTATACTGAGAAGTTTGCTAACCCTTACAAAGCAGCACATAGAGGTTATATAGATGAAGTGATACTCCCTGAAAATACACGAGCAAAACTGATAAAAGCATTCAAAATGCTTGAAAATAAGGCAGTTTCACTTCCTAAAAAGAAACACGGAAATATTCCATTATAATGCAGAAGGTAGCGATAATTACCGCAGCAAGTAAAGGCATGGGCGAAGCTTGTGCCAGAGCGCTCGCTGCAGATGGTTATAAAGTTTCGCTTATGGCCAGGTCTGAATCTATTATGGCTCTGGCCAATGAGCTTGAAGGAATAGCAATTCAGGGAAGTGTGACCAACAAAGACGATCTGAAAAAATTGGTGGATCTCACCATGAAGAGCTATGGTCGTATAGATGTCGTTTTAAATAATACCGGCCACCCACCAAAAGGAGATCTCCTAGAACTTACCGAAGATCAGTGGAGAGAAGGACTCGACATGGTATTATTAAATGTAGCCAAAATGGTAAAATTGGTGATTCCAATAATGAAGAAGCAAGGAAAGGGAGCCATAGCGAATATTTCTACTTTTGCTGCTTTTGAGCCCTCACCAAACTTTCCAATATCTTCTGTACTGAGAGCGGCATTGGGTAGCTATGTGAAGCTATTGTCGGATGAGTTTGCTTCTGACAATATCAGAATCAACAACATATTGCCTGGGTTTATTGACAGCTATAATGTGACGGAAGACAACCTGAAGGCAATACCAATGAATAGAGCGGGCAAGGTTGAAGAAGTGGCTAAGACTGCTGTATTCCTACTTTCAGACGATGGAGGCTACATTACAGGCCAGAATATAAGAGTTGATGGAGGAATCACCCGATCAGTTTAAAACATACATATGAATAACGAGAGCAAAACTTTCCTAAAAAAATATTTGAATAATGCCTCTCCAACAGGTTTTGAAACCTCAGGACAGGAGATTTGGCTTGAATACCTAAAGCCGTATATCGATGAATACTTTACGCATACGTATCGTACCGTAGTAGGCGTTATCAATCCAAAAGCTGAATATAAGGTCGTAATAGAAGCTCATGCAGATGAAATTTCATGGTTTGTAAATTACATCACTGAGGAAGGCTACATTTATGTAAGGAGAAATGGTGGCTCTGATCACCAGATAGCTCCTAGTAAAAGGGTAAATATCCATACTGATAAAGGAGAAGTTAAAGGTATTTTTGGTTGGCCAGCAATCCATGTGAGAGATAAAAGCAGCGAAGAAAAGCCTAGTCTAAAGAATATTTTTGTGGATGTAGGATGTTCTTCAAAAGAAGAGGTTGAGAAGTTAGGTGTTCATGTAGGTTCTGTCATGACTTTTGATGATGACCTTATGGAGCTTAATAAAAATTACCTTGTAGGTAGAGCTCTCGATAACCGTGTTGGGGGTTTTATGATTGCTGAAGTCGCACGAAGACTTCATGAAAATAAAAAAGAGCTTCCTTTTGGTTTATATATTGTGAACGCAGTACAGGAAGAGGTGGGGCTGAGAGGAGCTCAGATGATTGCTGAGACTATTAATCCCAATCTGGCACTTGTGACCGATGTTTGCCATGAGACCACATCGCCAATGTACAACAAAATTGAGAGTGGTTTACAAAAAGCAGGACAAGGACCTGTGCTCACTTATGGGCCGGCTGTACATAATAATCTTTTAAAGATGATTATTGAAACTGCTGAAAAAAATAAAATTCCATATCAAAGAGCTGCTGCATCACGTGCTACAGGTACAGATACAGATGCTTTTGCCTATTCTAATAAAGGTGTGGCTTCCGCCCTAATCTCATTGCCATTAAAATATATGCACACAACGGTAGAAACAGTACATAAAGATGACGTAGAAAATGTGATCGGGTTGATGTACGAGTTTTTGCTTCAATTAAAATCTGGGCACGATTTTAGTTACATCAAGTAGTAACATACAGCATTAGGTTACTTAACTCCCTAATAATGTATGAAATAGAGGTGTAATACTTACATTGTATTATATTTGTAATATTATAATTTGATGGAAATATGAGTTTTATAAAAAGTTCAGTACTTATCACAGTTTTTGCTGTTTCCATAATTGGCAATAGCTATGCACAGGACAGGCCAACTCACGAGTTGCACTCGATGATGATTTACAACTTCTTGAAGTATGTACAATGGCCAGGAGATTTGAATAGTGGGGAGTTTGTAATCGGAGTAATTGGTGATGATGATGTATTTAATACACTTAACACCTGGTATGGAAACAAAGACAGAGGTGATAAAAAACTGATAGTTAAAAATTATAACTCTGCAAGTGAGGTTGGGTCTTGCCAACTTTTATACATTGGTAATAAAGCAGACTTTGAAGCCGTAAATCAGAAAGTATCCGGTCAGCCTACACTTACAGTTACTGGCAAAAATGGATTAGGTGAAAAAGGAAGTTGTATCAATTTTAAGGTCGTAAATAATCGACTTAAGTTTGAGTTAAATCAAGGTTCTGTAGATACAAACAATTTAAAAGTATCAAGCCAATTAACAGCCATGGCTATTATGATCTAGATAAGAAGAAATTTTACATATTGCAAAGCCTGATAATTTCGATTGTCAGGCTTTTGTATTACCCTGGTGTTTATCAAATTAATTCAAATTGCTTAACTTCCTCACTCACGAGATGAGCCCGATGAACGATAATTTCAACGAAGAACTTTCGCACTCTACTATAGACAATTCCCCGGAGGCTATTGTATGGATTGATTCCAACGGTAAGATACTGGATGTAAATAAAAAGGCTTTTTCAATACTTCAATACACTATTGAGGAGCTAAAAGAGTTACAGGCCGATCAAATATTTAAAGATTTTTCGATTAGTGATTTTTTTGAAAAGGAGTTAACTGATTCACGTTCAATAATAAGCACTAAGTCTTCAGAGCAAATACCGGTTGAAGTAACCTCAAAGCGAATTGCATTTGAAGAGAAGTCCATTGTTTGCCTGTATTTTAGAGATATAAGAGAAGTTATTGCCATTGAAAAAGCCATAGGCTTAAACGAAGAAAGGTGGCAAACCGGACTAGAGATTCTTTCAGAAGGGGTATGGGATTGGAATTTGCAACAAGGAACAGTTGAGTTTAGTCAGAGGTGGTCGTCACATTTTGGTTATGAGTCTAAAGCAGACAGTTTTCTCAAAAAGATGAGAGAGATTACTCATCCTGACGATATCGCTTTGATAGAGCAAAGGATGAGAGAACATCTCAATGGGCAAGTAGATGAGTACAGATCGAAGCATCGAATAAAGGATAGTTCGGGAAAATGGCGCTGGGTAAGAGACAGGGGTAAGGTGCTTTCTCGAGGTCAGTCGGGGGTAGCGCTTAGAATGATCGGTACCACTCAAGACGTAACGGACATTATTGAAGCTGAAAAGCAGCTGCGTCTTTCTCAGGAAAAACTACTAAGAAATTCTCACAAGTCTCTTGAAGATATTAAAAGTAAGTTTTTAGATATTTTCAATAATTCAAATGATGCCATTTTTATAGGAGACCCTAATAAGAATAAAATTGTAGATGTTAACCCGAAAGTGTGTGAATTATTAGGGTATAACAAAGATGAACTGCTTAACATCAATCTCACCGAGATTATGCCTAATCAAAAAAAGCAGTTTGTCGACTTTTTCAATAGGGTTTCGCGTAACAAGAGTGGTGAGACAAATAAGCTTGTTTTCAAATCAAAATCAGGAGAGCGTATTTTTGCGCAGTTGTCGGCTTCCATATTTTCTATCGATGGCGAGTTGGGTATTTTGGGTATTGTTCATAGTGAGTCTGATGAGGGCAAGTTTGAGCGAATAGTAGGCCAGGTCACAGAAGCTTCTATAGTAAATCCAGAGCGAGGGATTGTAAGTAACTTCATGGCTGAAACTGCTCGTTTGCTCAGAATCCGCTATGCCGGTATGAGTAGAATTATTAAGCAAGACCCACTAACAGTAAGAGTAGTCAATTTCTGGCACAGAGGTAAGTTTGGGGAGTCGTTTGAATATGAAGTAAAAGGTTCTCCTTGCGAAAATGTGGTAGCTGGTGATTTTCATCTAATAGAAAAGGGTGTAGCCAAAACATATCCAAACAGTCAGCTACTCAAAAGACTGAAGGACGTGGAGGGCTATATGGCGGTGCCTATCTCAAGTAGCGAAAAAGAGCCTATAGGTCATTTTTTCTTATGTGATGATGGATTTATTGAGCGCAAAAGCTGGGTTGAAAACCTGATGAGGTTGGGCGCATTGAGGATGCGACTTGAGCTCGAAAGGTTACATGCTCAGGAAGCACTGGAAGAAGCTAACCAAAATCTCGAGCGGAAAGTAGAAGCCAGAACCAAAGCTTTGTCCCAATCAAATAAGGAGCTCGAGAGAGCCATCGCAGAAGTTGAAGAATTGAGGGATAAACTACAGGCAGAAAATGTCTACTTGAAGGAAGAAATAAAACTCAACCAAAATTTTGAAGACATAATAAGTCAGGATGTTGGCTTTAAAAAAGTGCTTAACGAGGTAGAAAAAGTGGCCAAGACAGACTCTACCGTATTAATTTTTGGAGAGACAGGAACAGGAAAGGAAGTCATTACCCGATCGATACATGGGATAAGTAACAGGAGTAACAAGCCCATAGTAAAAGTTAATTGTGCAGCACTGCCAGCCACACTTATCGAAAGTGAGTTGTTTGGTCACGAAAAAGGTGCCTTTACGGGTGCGGCATCATTGAAAAGAGGCCGATTTGAACTTGCAGATGAAGGCACCTTATTTCTAGATGAGGTAGGCGAAATCCCTCTGGAGCTACAGCCTAAGCTGTTAAGAGCACTACAGGAAGGGGAGTTTGAAAGGTTGGGAGGAGTAAAAACCATCAAGGTAAATGTGAGGGTAATAGCAGCTACCAATCGTAATCTGGAACAAGCCATTGAGAAAGGAGAGTTTAGGTCTGACTTGTTTTACCGATTAAATGTATTCCCCATAACCATACCTCCTTTAAGAGAAAGAGCAGATGATGTGCCCTTGTTGATCAATCATTTTATGAAAAGGTACAATCAGAAACTGGGCAAAGATGTAACTAAGGTATCTCAGAGTACACTTAATCAATTATTGAGTTATAGTTGGCCTGGTAATGTGCGCGAACTTGAAAACATAATCGAGCGAGGAGTTATCATATCAGAGGGTAAAAACCTTGAGATTGGGAATTGGTTGAAAAATGGAGGAGAAGTAGATAACTCAACTTTTAAGTCATTAGAACAGTACGAAAAGGACTATATTTTAAAAGTATTGAAACACACAAACTGGAAAGTGAGCGGAAAGAATGGTGCCGCGGAAATTTTGAACATGAAACCTACCACTTTGGCCTCACGCATGAAAAAGCTAAACATCTCTAAAAAATAATTACGAAATATCGTTTAATCACGAAATATCGTTAATTCAAATTTTACTCATTCATTAAGCAAATCGATGATATCTGCCTTTAATCTTACTAGAGGCCTTTTTTTAATCTTTAAGTTTTCTGGCACTTGTTTTGGTATGTAAATGATTGTCCAAAAAAAGTTTATCAAAAAACAACGCTAACATTTATGAGAAAAATTAACCTAATAGTTCTACTTATGTTGACCTCAGTGGTAGGTTCAATTGCAAGTAACAAAGATGGTGCAGACAGGCCTGTACATGAAATTCACTCAATGATGATTTACAATTTTGTAAAATACATTCAGTGGCCTGCAAATAACAATTCACAGCAGTTTGTGATCGGTGTCATCGGTGATGACGAGGTGTTTAATACGTTGAACAGCTGGTATGATGGAAAAGTAAGAGGTAATAAAACATTTGCTATCAAAAACTTTAGCTCTGCTGCTGAGGTTGCCGGATGTGATATCCTATACGTTGCAAAAGGTGCAAGCAATCAGTTTGACGAAATTAAAACAAAGCTTAGTAATGCTGCCACATTAATTATTACTGACAAACCTGGTTTAGGTCAAAAAGGTAGTGGCATCAATTTTAAGACAGTAAATGGCAAGTTGGCATTCGAAATGAACCAAGGAGTGATAGAAAGCTCAAAACTCAAGGTATCTAGCCAGCTTACAGCCATGGCAATTATTATTTAGTAGCAAAAAAGCTGCGGTTAATGAAAACACAGTTTCCACTCAAAAGAGAGGGATATGACTTAAATACCGCTTTAAGCTACATGGAGGGGAAAGAGGAAGTGAGTACGCAAAGTATGTTTAGAGCTTTAGTAGAGAAGTCAACCGACATAATACTGATTACAGGGAGAGACTTTGTAATCAAATACATTACCGGATCAGTCGAAAGACTTTTAGGTGTAAAGCCTGAAGTAGCACTGGGACGGGATCTTTTTGAGTTTGTGGAAATAAATAAGGCTAACTCTCTGAGGAGTTTTGTAGAAGAGGGAGCTATGAGGGAAGATAAGTTCTCAGAAGTTGGTCTTTACAATATAGCAGGTGAGAAGAGATTTTTTGATGTCACCATTTCTAACCTGCTAGATAATCATAAGGTAAATGGGCTGGTAATCAATCTGCATGATATTACAGAAAGAAAGCTCACGGAGCAAAAATTGCTCAAGGCTAATAATGAGCTAGACCATTTTATTTACAAAACTTCACATGATTTAAGGGCTCCTTTGCTTTCTGCTATTGGTTTGG
>NZ_SMMD01000660.1 GCF_009711475.1 Fulvivirga aurantia | reverse complement strand
AAAAATTTAATTGCTTTCATACTTGGTTTTTGGTTTATTTTAAATCCTAAATAACAAAATAGTACAACAACTACCATCAATTTTATTGCCAAAATGATATTTTCCTGAAATTTAGGTCCTATATCCTCACCTAATGGTATGTAGAAACCGCAATTCTGAAGGTCGTACAATGCGCCTCGACCAAATCTGGCAGCCTTTCTGAGTAGCCTCCACCCATTGTAATTACCAATGGAATTGACTGTTCTTTACATGATGATATTACAATTTGATCACGCATTTTAATACCATCTCTGGTGAGTGAAAGTTTGCCTAATTTATCACTTGCCAGTACGTCAACCCCAGCTTGAAAATAGATAATATCAGGTTGTACACTATTTATTAAATCAGGCAGATGGCTCTGAAGTAACCTTAAGTAAGTATCATCATCACATTGATAGGGTAATGGAATGTCTAGATCAGATTGCTCTTTGTGAAGTGGGTAATTGTTCTCACCATGCATGGAAAAAGTGAAAACATCTGGGTTATTTTCAAAGATTTTGGCCGTACCATTACCTTGGTGTACATCCAGATCAACGACCAGTACTTTATGAACTAATCGACTATTAATCAGATCCGTAGCAGAAATGGCGATATCGTTGAGCACACAAAAGCCTTCTCCGTGATCTGCATACGCATGATGGGTGCCTCCGGCCAAATTTACTCCGACACTACTTTTTAGTGCATTATGTGCCGCTGATATAGTACCGGCCACACTATTTCTAGCCCTGTTAAGAGACTTTTCAGTAACCGGCAGCCCAATTTTCCTGACTGCCTTCTTATCAAGCGTGAGCGTCCTAAGACTCTGCCAATAATCTTTGGTATGTACTTTTAGTATCTGATCATCAGTAGCCAAACCCGGATCATAAAGCTGAGAAGGCTCAATAGTGCCTTCATGGAGCAGTTGCTCTTTTACCAGCTCGTATTTTTCTATCGGAAATCGGTGTCCTTCAGGTAGTTTATAGAGGTACTTATCAGAAAACGCAAATTTTACCATATGCGCTTATTACCACTCTACCGGCTTTTTGTTTAAGAAACCATCAATGCCTTTTTTACAATCCTCGGTACCGCGGGCTTTGGCATTCATTTCTGCAGCATAATTTAAGCCTTCTTCTACATCCATGGCTTGCACATTGGCGATCATTTGCTTAGTGAGTGCCATTGATTGACCACTGTTTTTAGATATTAGCATTTGTGCAAACTCACTCACCCGTTGCTCCAACTTATCTGCATCCACAACCTCAGTTACTAGATCATATTGCTTGGCTTGCTGGGCATCTATAAGCTCTCCGGTAAGGAGCAACTCCTTCGACTTCATCTCCCCTATTTTTCTAAGTAAAAAGACCTTAACAATCGCGGGTATAAAGCCAATGCGTACTTCTGTATAACCAAACTTCGCTTCAGGCACAGTAAATCCAAAATCGCAAACGGTAGCCAGCCCACAGCCTCCTGCTATGGCATGTCCCTGTATCTGAGCGATTACCACTTTGCCCATTGTGTAAATCTGCTGAAAAAGACCCCTCAGATGGTTGCTGTCATCTAGATTTTCCTGGTAAGTATTTTTTTGTAGTTGCTGAATGTAAGCTAAATCAGCCCCGGCACAGAAAGCTTTACCGTTGGCTTTCAATACTATTACTTTCACTTCATCATCTTGCTCAGCCTGAGTAAAGGCCTCCTTAAGCTCAGTAACCACATCAAAGCTTAGGGCATTTCTCTTGTCAGGGCGATTGAGGGTAATGTATCCGATTCGTTCTTTTACTTCGTAGGTTATAAATTCCATTTTTTTATTCGTTTAGGTTTATGGTCAGAGCTCCATCATGATACACTGAGTAATTGTCGAGCGAGTGTTGATTTAAAGACTCCCTCCACTGATCAGCGAGATACCATTTTAAGGAACCGTCCAAAATGATTTTTTCAAATTTAAAATTTCTTAATACCCAATCAATCTTCTTATTGAAATCTCCTCCAATTACTAAAAAATCAACTTCTATGGGTCGTTCAAACTCAATAGTTCTGTAATCTCTAGTATCCAGCAATGCAATCTTCTTACCCTTCCAACTGGTTATTTTTACATTTTGCCATTGCTTTATTGCGGGTGATTGGTTTAATAAAGTTTTATCGTGAGTAACAATCCCCGACTGTAACCTGGTAGGTCTCACATGAAAAATCACTCCTTCTCTATCTGCTGAAAAAACTGAGTCGGTGAGCAACTGAGAATGGGTACCTTCTAGCAAATTAATTGCTGTATGATTACTCACACGATGAAAAATTATCTTTCGCTGCTCTTTTGTTCTTACTGTTTGTTGGTACTCAAAGATTGAAAAACCAATTACCATGAGCAGGCTATAGACAACATATTTAAACTTTCTATACTCAAAAAGTAAAACCACCGATACAACTGCGCAAATAATAAACCAGGATTGCCAGGTGTTGATCTCTATATCTGTAACCTGACTATACGGAATCGCACTGATAGAAAACACCAGATAATTGACCAATGAAATGATTTGCTCCAACAACCAACCAATGCTTTCTGCCACTAAATTTATAGGACTAGAAAATAACAACAACAGGCCCAGGCAGAGTATGATAAATGCTCCGGGAATTACAACCAGATTTGAAATGAGAAAGAAGGTAGGGAATTGATGGAAATACAATAAAGTGAGCGGAATGGTAGCTATCTGTGCCGCAATTGAAACTGCTGTTATAGTCCAAACTTTGTCTAACCAATAATTATCGATCTCCCAGGCATTGTAAATTCTGGGTTGTAAAAACACAATACCAAATACAGCCAAAAAGGACAATTGAAACCCTACAGACATAATCAGATAAGGGTTAACTAATAACAAAATAAACCCTGAAGCGGCAAGAGTATTGTAAATATTGGTATTGCGATTAGAAGCCTGTGCTATGGCTACGAAAGAAAACATGGTAACTGCTCGCAATACCGAAGGCGAAAATCCTGTGATTAACGCATAGCTCCAGAGCACACAGAGGCTTACAATAGCCAGCAGCCAATTTCTCGTTTTCGTCTTGCGAAATGGCTTAAATAGCAACAAAATCAACCCATAAACTATACCTACATGAAGACCCGAAACTGCCAGCACGTGCATAGCTCCGGATGCAGAATAGGCATATTTAATATCTCTATCGAGGCCATCTTTCACACCAAGCACTAAGGCCTGCGCAATGTCATTTTCTTGCTTAGGTTTTATAAATCTTTTTAATGTGAGCGAGGCCTTACGTCTCAACTCAAAGGCCTTAGCCAAAATGACATTAGGCGCTGAAGAACCTACAACTTCATAGTTGGTAGTAATATAATCCTGATGATAGACATTATTAAAAGTAAGAAAGCGCTTGTAATCAAACTCACCGGGATTCATCGGTGGAGAAATTTCATTAGGTTGACCTTTTACTAAAAGACGATCACCGTATTGTAGTCGAGGTTGGTCCTTTTTTATGTAGATGTAAATTTTACCCGAGGCAGTTTGCCAAGTATTATTTTGGTTTATCCGCTCTACTAAAAACTCATATTTAAATGTATTTGCTTTTTCCTCAGCCGGTCTGTGCACATGACCATAGTAAAAATCCAGGCTTTCATGGTTTACAAGGTGATCATCTCTTAAACTCTGATTGTTAAATGTAAGATTGAGGTAGCCTAATAAGAAAACAACCAAAAAAGCACTCAGTCCTTGAATCCAACTGAGAGAATAGAAATACTGCTTGGTGAGAAATAGCTTAGAAAGCACATAAAAAAAAGCACCTAAGCCTACTCCAATGAGTGATTGGTTTATGCTTAGATAATCACCAAAGTAGATGGCCGATAATATTCCGGCTATGAAGAAAAAGGAGATTCTTATAAAAGCATATGGAACCCAGCGGAACATGTAGCTACACTAAAATTGAAGCACCATTTTCTGATGCTCAATATCACACTCTAAAAAGCGCTCCCCTTCAGGAACGAATTTAAACTTTTCATAAAGAGGTAGTGCAGATAGTTGAGCGTTGAGGTATAGCTTCACAGGTCTTTCATCATTTTTAGTGATGTGCTCCATCATACTAGTCATTATCACACTAGCCACTCCTCTTCCTCTGTAGTCGGGTAGTACTGCAAATCTTTCTAGCTTGATACCTTCTTTTGTTTTTCTATATCTTGCTGTACCACAAGGTGTGGCATCATCTACAGCCAGAAAGTGCTCTGAAGAGTCATCAAACTCATCAAATTCGTCAGCTCGATCAATTTGTTGTTCTTCAATGTATACCTCTTCCCTTATCTTAAATGCCTTTTGCAGATCTGCCTTTTCTTTGATATGATATACGTTGATCACTTGTGATTCTCGTTATTTTCGTGTGTTTCGTAGGCGGTGATTATGTCTTTCACAATCTTATGCCTGATTACATCCTTACCCGTCAATTCTATAAAACCAATACCAGATACGTCTTTTAAGATTTTCGTAGACTCAACCAAACCCGACTTTTGTTTTTTAGGTAAATCGATCTGAGAAGTATCTCCCGTTACGATCACTTTTGAGTTGGGACCCATACGCGTTAAAAACATTTTAATTTGTGAAGGGGTAGTATTTTGCGCCTCATCTAGTAAGATAAATGCATTGTTGAGTGTTCTACCTCTCATATAGGCCAATGGTGCAATTTCGATCACATTGTTTTCCATATAGTATCTCAGCTTTTCTGAGGGCACCATATCAAACAAGGCATCATATATCGGCCTTAAGTAAGGGTCTAGCTTTTCTTTAAGATCACCGGGTAAAAAACCAAGGGTCTCTCCTGCTTCTACAGCCGGGCGGGTGATTATGATTTTCTTTACCTGCTTGTTTTTCAGTGCCTTTACAGCAAGCGCTACAGATATATAAGTTTTACCTGTACCTGCCGGGCCTAGTGCGAAAACGAGGTCATTATCATAGACTGCGTAAACAAGCTTTTGTTGGTTTATCGTTTTTGGCTTTATGGTAAACCCTTTAGTACCGTAGATAAGTACTTCCTCTTCTTCAGGCAGTTTTTCTTCTGCCTCCTTAGCCAGGTAGTTTTGCACATTCTCCTCAGTAACTTTACCAAACTTGTGATAATGCTCGATGAGTGAGCCCAGGATGTCATTAATTTTTAATATCTCCGTAGTACTTCCCTTAATCCTAATTTCGTTACCTCGAGAAACAATCTTGCTTTTAGGGAAAGCTGAGGCTACTTCTTTGATGTTTTTATTCTCTACTCCCAGAAAATCGAGG
>NZ_SMMD01000872.1 GCF_009711475.1 Fulvivirga aurantia | reverse complement strand
TTACCAGTAACGCTACATCTAACTCCTCTGATTCTAATAGAGGATCTTCTTCTGTTGAGAGTCTGGTCGTGACTAATTCAGGATTAATGTTATTTAGCTCAGCTTTTCGATTTTCTATATGTTCTAAAAATCGGTCATCGATATCGATGGCCACTACTGAGGCTCCTTTTTGAGCCAGCCTAAAAGTAAAGTACCCTGAACCAGCCCCAATATCTGCGATTACCTTGCCTTCGACAATACCCAGTTTGTCTATTACAAGCTCCGGGTTTTGCCACTTAGCACGATCAGGGGCTTCATATTGCTCTACCAGTTTTTGAAAGCTGTCAAGGTTAAAGGCTTCGGCCGGGGCAGGTTTGATAGCATTCGCTGTGTCCTTTTTTGCTGCTGTGGGTATTGTTTGTTTGGTGTTTCTTGTTTCACAACCTTGAGCAATAACAAGTAATATGATGAGAATCGAAAATCTCATTATAAGGCTATTATACCCTCTATTTTATTTGCAGCAATATAATACTCGATCACTTTTTGGCTCGATTCAGCCATTATCTTTGCGGTTACGCTTATATAGTTTCCTTTGCTCGATTGCTTTTCACTTACATCGTGATTGTTGAAGAGGCTTTTAACTTCTCCCTCCTTGCCCTTAGGAACAATAAATTTAAAAGTATAGAGTGATGGCCACTCATACTCTTTGTCTAGCTTTTCTTTAAACGATTGTATTGAATTATCACTCATGGCTTATAAATAACAAAAGCGGAGATCAAAGTTCCCCGCTTTTGGTGTAATTGTACAATATATCTACTAGTAAAACTTGTAACGCTTATCGTTTATGTCAGCATTCTCTTTGATCGCTTCACCTATGCTAAAACCAACTCTGTTACGAGCGTTTTGAGTCATTTGTGTTTTGTAGATTGAGTAATCTGCAATTTCAGGTGCCACAGTTTTATTAAGCATTTCAATAATTAAAACACCATTTTCTGAAGCAAACGGCTCTGTAGATTCACCATTTTCTAAAGAGAATGCTTTACCTACTGCATAAGGATCGTAACCAACAGTTGGTAAAGAGTTAGCACTTAGTTTAAGGTCGCTTGAAGTGTAAACATTAGCGTCATCACCATAAGCTGTAGCTTTATCTTCAAGTGAACCAGAAAGACCCTGTAGTTTTTCTATGATCTGCTTTCCTTTCAGTTCGTTTTTAACCTTAGCTGTTACTTCAGCACGTACATTGTTGAGGGACTGATAACCTTCTTCAGTTTCTCCAGTCATTACAGCTACAACATACTGATCGTCTAGTTCGAATACTTCAGAAATATCTCCTACTGACGCATCTCTAAACAACCATTGTACTATTTGTCTGGCATCGCCAAGTACACCAACTCTACGGTCGTTTTTCTTTAATTTCTCTGCAGGTCTTACATTTAAAGAGTCATTATCAGCAGCTTCTTCAAAGCTTTCAAGGTCATCTATTTGAGAAGCAAATAAGTCTGCATCTCTAAATGCTTCGTTTATCGTTTCATCACCAGGAGTAATGTTTCTTTGAATAGTTGCTACCTTGTAAACAGTGTTGGTTTTGGTTTCATCGACTCTTACTATGTGGTAACCGTATTCTGTTTCCACTACTCTGTTAATCAAACCGGTTCCGTTAGCGCTGAAAATTACGTCTTCAAACTCTTCTACCATATCACCAGTTTTGAACCAGCCAAGGTCTCCACCTCTTGATTTAGTACCATCAGTTCCATATTGAGCAGCCATTGCTGAGAAATTAGCCCCGTTTTGCAATTCCTCAAGTACTCTTTCAGCTTCTTGCTTTGCTTCTTCACCTTCACCAAATAGGATGTGGCTAGCTTTCGCGTAATCTACAGTATCTTCATAGATGTCAGAAACTTTGAAAAGGTCGTAATATTCGCCATTAAGATAAGGACCTCTAACATCTCCTTTAGACAAGTTGCTAACATTAGCACCAAGTTGTCTAGGTAATGTAGCCGCCTGATATTTTGAGAAGAAAGTGTTGCCATCAGTATTTACACCAGCAAAAGTAGAATCATCCTTTACAGTTTTAAATTCTTCTTTTAACTCATTAAGCTCTTCTTTTATAAAAGCACTGTCGGCTGCAGATGCAATTACAGGAAAAGAAACATACTTAAGGCTTCTTGTATTTTCTACTTTGTATTGCTCCTTATGGTCGTTGTAGTAACTTTTAAGGTCGCTGTCAGAAACAGTCACAGCAGAGTCACCTATAGCATAAAAAGGCACGTAAAGGTATTTAACCTCAGCTACATTGTTTTGGGCCTGGTATTCCATTTGGCCTTCAGCGTTAGTAGCGTAAACACTTTTTACTAAAAGGTTTTCGTATTTGATTCGCTCACGGCCTGGCTTAAGATCTTTTTTAAAGATCTCCCATCTGTAGCGTTGCTCAGGCGCAGCATTTGGTAGCTGCTGTAAGAAGTTTAAGAATAGGTCTCTGTCAAACTCGCCAGTTTCAGGGTTAGTGAAAGACTGCTGGATGCCCGGGCTTATATTTTTGCCCTGCATCATATCCCATACTTCGTCAGAAGTTACTTCAATACCAACTTCTTCATATTGTTTTTCAAAAGCATAGCGAGCAATTAACAACTCCCACGCCTGATTTCTTAGTGTAGGCTTTTCTCTTTCACCAGGCTGTCTGTTAAAAGACATCACATAGTTACTTTCCTGCTGCTGAACGAGTCCTTGAAACTCTTCAAGAGAAATATCTTCGCCAGCAATTTCACCCACCTGATTGTCATTTCCGCCAAAGAGCGAAGAGTTTGGCCCGAGTAGGTCGGCCATAACAAATGAGATGATAGCTACGGCAATGAGTGCCACTACTACCTTGCCCATCTTATTTCTTAACGTGTTTATTAATGCCATAATGCTTTTATAATGTTATTTGCATATTGTTCAAAGAGGCGCAAATTTACAGAGTATTCGCCTAATATCAAACTCCGAAAGTAAGACCAAATATTTTATTTACAAAGGTTCCTGGTCTTCAAAAGTAAGTTTAACAGTGTCTATTCTAATGTCGTGTGTAGATTGAATAGTAAATCTGAAAGGATGTAAGGTAATTGTGTCACCTTTTTGAGGCAAATCTTCTGTAATTGATAAGATCAGTCCTCCTAAAGTCTCGTAATCGCCAGTAGGTAGATTCCAGTTGTATTTGTCGTTCAGATAATCTACTTCATGTCTTGCGCTTAAAAGATATGTAGCGTCTCCGATGTGTTGTTCGATCCAATTTTCATCGTCATGCTCATCCTGTATTTCACCAAAGATCTCCTCGATGATGTCTTCTATACTCACTATACCGGAAGTTCCGCCAAATTCATCAACTACCAAACCAAGGCTTTTACGCTCCGAAATGAACTGGATCATGAGCTCATTTGCCAGCATTGTTTCTGGAATGATAATTATCGGTGTCAGTATATCAGCGATGTTTTTTGGTTTTTTAAACAACTCAAGTGAGTGACAATAACCGATAACATTGTCTATAGATTCTTTGTAAACAATGATTTTGGAATGTCCACTGTCTATAAAAGCTTGCTTTAATTCTTCAATGTCATCTTCGATGTCTACCGCCACCAACTCAGTACGTGGAATCATGCACTCTCTGATTCTAATGGTTTTGAATTCAAGTGCATTGTTAAAAATTTTTGTGTCCAGCTCTACGTTGGTTTCCTGATCTGCCATCAGGGTGTTTTTAATGTAGTTATCAAGATCAACCAAACCAAAGGCAGCCTGATCTTCAGAATATTTGAGACCAAATATTTTTGTGATGATGAATTTAGAGGCTCCAACAATAGCCCAGACAACCGGACCCATAATCCAATACACCAGATTAATTGGGTAAGCCAACACACCCAATAGCCAGTTTGGGTTGATGAGGAAAATACTTTTAGGTAAAAATTCTGCAGTGAGAAGTACGAGTAAAGTTGATAGTATAGTTTGTAAAACCAAGATCAGAGGTTCTGCAACAGACAGCTGAGTAGTAAGAGACTCTAAAACAAACGCTCTGATGTATGGGTCGAGTAGCTTAGCCATAAAAATACCATAAATAACAAGTGCTATGGTATTACCAATGAGAGTTGTGCCAATAAATCGGGATTGGTTTTTTATGAACTTAGATAGTATCAAGCCGGTGCGAAAACCTTTTTTAGCTTGTAACTCAATGTGCAATTTATCTGCAGATACAAAAGCTATTTCTATTCCCGAAAAAAAAGCCGAGAAGGCCAGGGAGCCAAGGATTACGAGAATCAGGTCAAAGTCCATTTATTGATTATCAGAAGATTTAGGCTTTATAAGCTTGTATAAAAATAGTAAGCTTATACATAACATGAAAATCCAGTAAGAATAGGCAAATCCTAAAGTAATAGTTTGGTGAACACCTATGATAAAAAGTGCTACAGTGATAGAAAAAATTATGGTTGGCCAAAATTTACTCATCGTCTAATGTAAATTCTCCTTCTACTTCTTTTAATACATACCATGAGAAATCCTGCTTAGCTTCTAACCCGCGACCGTAAAAAACTTCTTTGTCAAGTTGAATCCTTACGTATTTATCGGTGTACATTTTTTCATTCTCAGGCGTCCAGAATAATTCTTCAGTATTTAATTGTTGATTTTGCTCCAGGTTTTTTATCACAACATCACCACGGCCTCGGTATTTTTTTTCTTCTTCGAAGTAATAGGCATCGTTGGCTTTCAGGGTTGAGGTTATATTACCTTGCTCATCAAAAAACTCCATGTAAATACCTTTTGGAAATTCCTGATCACCGTTTTCATATTGCAACCAGGACTGAGCTTTTAGTTTAGTGGTCACTTTAGCGTCTTCGCTGTAGTACAGCTCTACGTTTTCGGCTTCCTGCACCGGGCCTTCATATGCTTTTATCTTTTCAATGTCCTGCTCTGTACTTGTACAGGCACCTATTGCAAAGATGGCTAAAAGAAAAATTAAGTGCTTTATCATCATTAATTGCCTACAAAATTATAACAAAAAAGCGATGAACAAGTACTGCTCACCGCTTTTCCATATGATTTGTGTTTATGATTAGTCTCTACTTCTAATAGTCGTAGTTACACCAATCCAACATCCAACAGATACTTCATCACCTGCAGTATAGTTGAACGTAAATATTTCTTCTTTTGAAGGAAACTGCTCTTTAGCAGAGTTCATCATCTTAGTATTGCCAGCTCTCTGGAACATATCATAAGCTGCTAAGAATACGGCTCTATCTTTGATCATATCTTCTTTACCAGCACACTGGTCGAAGCTAGAGTAGTATAAGTAACCTATAGCAGAATAAGCTTCAGATTTAGAAGGGTCTACCTGAAGGGCCTTTCTGTAAAGCTCTCTGGCAGCACTTCCTGATTTCATAGAACCTAACTGAATGTATATATCAGCTTTTTTATCTGGATCTTCGGTAAGAGTAAGCGCCTGGTTGAAGTATTTAGTTGCTTTCTCATCTTCGTCAGCTGCTTTAAATTTAGCACCTAGTGATTTAGCGATACCAAAATCAGGCTCATTAGCCATGATAGTTTCACCAGCTTGTAACCAAAGAGGATCGTCAGTACACTTACCGTTAAGCATGAAGCCGAAAATCTTTTTAGCCAATTTTAGGTCATTAGGATTTTCCTGAAACTTAGGGCCAAGGTTTGTTCTTACGAAGTCACAGTCAATGTTAACAAGACCTACAAGTATACCGTCAACAGTTCCTTTGTAGTCTTTAAGTTTATCTACAATAGATTGCTTAGACTTATTTTCGATCTGGTAATCGATGATTCCCTGGATTCTCTCATAGTAATCTAAGATCTGAGTATCAGACAGATTCTTCACATACTTAGCATTGTACTGTACAGTACTCATATAAGGAAGAATCATGTAGTAGTCCATATTATTGCCATTTAGCTCATAAGCCTTGTCAAAAAGCTCGAGAATTACAGGCATCTGACTTTTCTGCTTGATATTATATCTGTAAGCAGAATAAGCTTTTTTAAGTACTACGTCTGCTTCATTGTTGCAGTACTGAGCTCTCATGTCATATATAAGCATAAGAGAGTCTACATAATTTTGCTTGGCATCATCATTACCAGCATCATCAGCAGCTTCTACTAGGCCTTTGTATATTTTTTCACCATTTATATAGATGGCAGAGTGAAGGTCAGGAGCATTTTGAAGTAACCATTGGTGTGGTCCTTTGGCTTTTTCAAAGTCATCATTTCTCAATGCATCGTTATACAATACATTTTTCTCCTCTGCTGTTTTTTTGTCTTCTGGCCATTTCCATTCGTCACATTGTGCGCTTGCGCTAAAAGCTAGTGCTGAAACAAAGGCTACTAAAAGAAAGTGTTTCATTATCCTGTTCATAATCTAATTTATTATCTAATCATATTTTCGTTTAATAAACCACTGGTCGTTGAAATTAACCCCCAGTGTAAACCTGAAATACTCTTCATCCAGGCGTGTTTCGCTTATTTTGCCTCTCTGGCCGTATTTAAAAGCCATATCGAGACTTGAGAAACGACTCACTGGTAAAGACCAGCCAAAATTAATGCCAAAATCCTTAACCTGATTACCATCTATCACATAAGGTGTATTTTCATACGACAAACCAAGCCTGTAAGTCACTCTTTTGAGGTAACTACTTACGGAAGAAGGGTCAGGTGTATACTCGCCTCCTAATGCTACTGTGTAGGCATCTTCAAGACCTTCATTTACACCTTCAAAGTTTTTATATTCTGACCATGGTCTATATGTGGCATCTAAACCAACAGCCCATTTAATGCCATTATTAAAAGAAATACCCCCACCAAATGCTTTTGGCAAATAAATACTTCCATTTTCGTTACTGCTTAGCGTGTCATTTGTGATGGGTGCTCCATCTAACTGAAGTTCTGTTGATTTGAGTTGATTTGCATTTACTTCAGAAGCAAAGTCATAAGTAAAACCGGCATTAAACCTGATCTTATTATTAAAGATGGAATCTTTTTTAAATGCAAAGCTTCCTTGAAACAAGAAATCAGAGACAGAAGTTCTGTCAAGCACGGTAGGCTGAAGATTTACAGGGTCATCTGAGTTGCGTGATTTGATCTGGTTCGAAAATGACGTTTCAATAGAACTAAATAGATAAGTAGCTTTTACTCCAACAGAAAAGTTGTCGTTTAACCTAACACCGTTAGCCCAGTATACCTGAGAAAATCCACCAGAACCAGCTTCAGTTATATCTGTGAAGACAGTATCAGTCACTTGCTCTTCGAAAGTAAAGCTATAATCTACTGTACTAAAAGGGGATAAACCTACGCTGGTGGTCCATCGACCTGGTTTTACAGGAAAAGCTGTGGCTAAATAACCTAAAGAACCACCTCCGTTTGTTTCTTTCGTAGAGTTGTTGCTGAGTGTTCTGCGTTCCATTACAAGACCTGCACCAAATACGGTAAGTGTGTTGTTTGGAAGCAACGCAGGGTTCATGTTATTAAGGTACCAGTAGCTACCATTGCTGAGACCAACACCCCCCATTCCCTGATTATGGGCTAGTGACAAGTTGTTTATATCTCCGATTCCTCTGGATGTAAAAGGTGATTTACTTACCTGGGCTAAAGAAAGGTAGCTCAATGAGACCAAACCTGCTGCCAGAAAAATCTTAATTTTTGTCTTATACATTATGTAGTAAAATCCTATTCAAACCTGTTAAAACCAATTCAGGGCTTGCAAATATGTCAGCTTTCAACCTGTTTTCAAAGAATTTGGTATCCCCACCGCATATAATGATCTGCAAATCTGCAAATTTGTGATTATACATCCGAATAAATTCATTTATTTCCCCGATAACTCCGTAAATAACACCACTTTCCAAACATTCTTTTGTCGTTTGGCCCACTAAAGGGGTATTTTCTGAGTGTTCTACCAACGGAAGATTTGCGGTAAAAGTATTAAGAGCTTTAAATCTCATTTTTACACCAGGTGATATTGCTCCCCCATGGTAAATGCCTTTAGCATCAATAGCATCATAAGTGATGCAAGTACCGGCATCAATCACCAGACAATTGGTTTTAGGAAATAAATATTGAGCACCAGCTACGGCAGCTATACGATCGAGACCAAGAGTTTGAGGGGTTTTATAATCTAGTAAAAAGGGTAAAGGAAGCTGATGATTTAAAATAATTGCATCGTCTCCATACTGGGCTTTAAGCTTTTCGGGTGACACACTCACGCTACTTATTATGGTATGAGTAGGCTCATGAGTGGTTATAAGGCTTTGAATTGAGTTTATATCAGCATTATCTTCCTTTATTAGCAACTTATTTTCAGAAAAAATTGCTGCTTTTGTGCGAGTGTTTCCAAAGTCTATGACGAGATTAATCATGGTCAAATGTATGTTCAACTCAAAACTACCAATTTTTAGTTCATAGAGAGATGGCTTCGTGGTATCTTGGTGGACAGATTGACGCGTGATTATGGATAGAAAAAACAACTACCAAACTATCGGCCTTATGTCGGGTACTTCGCTTGATGGGTTAGATATAGCATTTTGCGAATTTTTTTTGGAGAATCATCGATGGAAGTTTGACTGTAAAGTCGCTGAGACTATTTCATATCCTGAGAATCTACTAAAAAAGCTAAAAGCTGCCACCACTCTTTCCGGAGAAGAATTAACCTATCTAGATATTGAGCTAGGTGGATGGATAGGTGAAGTGGTAGCGCAGTTTATAAATAAGAAAGCGTTAAAAGTCGATTTTATATCTTCTCATGGGCATACTGTTTTTCATCAACCACATAACGGTATGACTCTACAAATAGGAAGTGGACTAGAAATGCATCTAGCAACTGACCTACCTGTTATTAATGATTTTAGATCTAAGGACGTTGCGCTTGGCGGTCAGGGAGCTCCACTGGTGCCAATAGGTGATCAATTGTTGTTTTCGGAATACGATTACTGTATTAATCTTGGCGGAATCGCTAATGTTTCTTTTGAGCAGCAGGGTAAGAGAGTGGCATTCGATATAGCACCTTGCAATATGATCCTCAACAGGTTGACAGAAAAGCTAGGTCATAGATATGATGAAAATGGAAATCAAGCTCGAAGTGGTAATGTAAATGCCAAATTGCTTGAAAGACTCAATAGTTGGACTTACTACAAGGAGTCCCATCCAAAATCGCTGGGTTATGAGCAAATTGCCAATGAGGTATTTCCTTTACTAGACAACTCTAATCTTCCCATAACTGATTTACTTGCTACATATACTACTCATATAGCCGAAGCAATTGCTCAAATATTTCCCATAGACGGCAAAGAGCAACATGTATTAATCACAGGAGGGGGCGCATATAATTCTTTTTTGATTGATAAACTGAAAGCGTTTACGCCAGAACTTGTCAAGATATCAAAGGCAGACAAAAAATTAATTGACTTTAAAGAGGCTATAATTTTCGCGTTCCTAGGTGTGCTGCGTATGAGAAAAGAGACCAATTGTTTGTCGAGCGTTACCGGTGCATCAACAGACTCTAGTTCGGGCGTAATTTTTGAATAATTTGTCTAGCTTTGCCCCCTGTTAAAATCAACAGTTTTTAAGTACAAAACCAAGTAAATACATGAAGCATCTCGTTCAGAAATTTGAAGATAAAAAGCCGGAAATAGTCTTTGAATGGAGTGATCCTGAAACTGAGGCAGAAGGTTGGGTAGTTATCAATTCATTGCGAGGTGGTGCAGCTGGTGGAGGTACCAGAATGAGAAAAGGCCTTGATAAACGTGAAGTTGAGTCTTTGGCTAAAACCATGGAGGTTAAATTTACAGTCTCTGGTCCGGCCATCGGGGGCGCGAAATCTGGAATAAATTTTGATCCCAACGATCCGCGTAAGCAAGGTGTACTTGAGCGATGGTATGCAGCTGTAAAGCCTTTACTTAAATATTACTACGGTACCGGTGGTGATTTAAATGTTGATGAAATCCATGAAGTAATTCCGATTACAGAAGATGTTGGGGTGTGGCACCCACAAGAAGGTGTATTTACAGGTCATTTTCAGCCAAGAGAGCCTCAGCTTATAAACCGTATTGGGCAGTTGAGAAATGGTGTGATCAAAGTTCTCGAGAGCGAGAAATATTCACCTTCACTAAAAAGAAAGTACACTGTTGCTGATATGATCACAGGGTATGGTGTATCTGAAGCTGTCAGACACTATTATGATCTTTGGGGAGGCAGTGTTAATACCAAAAGGGCTGTAATTCAAGGTTGGGGTAATGTAGCCGCGGCTGCAGGCTTCTATCTCACTCAAATGGGTGTAAAAGTTGTGGGGATTATTGATCGCGATGGAGGTTTGATTAATGAAAATGG
The DNA here is from genome assembly GCF_009711475.1 of Fulvivirga aurantia. Classification (GTDB taxonomy): domain Bacteria; phylum Bacteroidota; class Bacteroidia; order Cytophagales; family Cyclobacteriaceae; genus Fulvivirga; species Fulvivirga aurantia. The sequence continues at coordinate 2,079 of NZ_SMMD01000872.1, read as the reverse complement.
CTTTACTTTCGATGAAATTAAAGAGCTGTACACATCCAGAGATGGCAATAAGTTGGTGGCAGCCGATATGTTACCATTTGATGAGATCAACGAAAAGATCTGGGATCTTGATTTTGAAATATTTATACCAGCTGCTGCATCGCGACTGATTACAAAAGATCAGGTTGAGCGTATGATTAGCTCGAAATTGGAAGTTTTCTCGTGTGGCGCCAATGTGCCATTTGCAGATCCGGAAATATTCTTTGGGCCGACTGGTCTGTTTGCCGACAGTAAATTTTCAGTAATACCAGACTTTATAGCAAACTGTGGTATGGCACGTGTTTTTGCTTACCTCATGGAAAGTGAAGTGTCACTTGATGATGATGCTATTTTTTCTGATACTTCTGAAAGAATAAAGAAAGCTTTGGAGAAGACTTACAAGGCAAATCCTAAGAAAACAGAAATCGCTAAAACTTCCTTTGAAATTGCTCTTAAACAACTCGTGTAATTCATTGGTTTGTTAATAGCATCTTAATGAAACTAGGCTTTAAAATTCAATAGTATTCTATATCTTTGAGCCCGTTACAGGTTTCACGGAAGGTGTTGGAATTCATTCAGTTTAGGTTATTTTAGTAAAAAATCTATAGTTTGTGAGAAGAGCGTTTTTAATAATTTTTCTTTTACTCGGATTTACGACCATCTATGGGTACAGCGCTCCATCAGATACCTATCAGGATTCCACAAAACAAGAAGTTGTTGATAATCAGCATGATGCAGGCGAAAGTCATGCAGAAGAGGCTCATGCGGAAGAAGGCGGAGAACACCATAGTGAAGCTCCTCCAGGCTGGACTGTGATACCTTTTGTGGTGCTATTGCTAATGATAGCAACAGGTCCTTTATTCTACGAACATTTCTGGCACAAAAACTATCCAATTGTAGCTGTTCTCCTTGCTGCAATGGTGGTCCTTTATTATTTATTAGTGCTTCATAATACACATGGACCGGTTCATGCTCTGGCAGAATACGTACAGTTTATAGCACTTTTGGCTTCATTGTTTATAGCTTCTGGCGGTATCATGATCGATATCGATAAAAAAGCTACCCCTGCAGCTAACGTGCTCTTATTATTAGTAGGCGCTGTTATCTCTAACCTTATAGGTACTACAGGAGCTTCAATGTTGTTGATAAGACCTTTTATCAGGTTAAATAAAACGAGAATAAAGGCCTATCACATCATATTTTTCATTTTTACAGTGAGCAACATTGGCGGCTCTTTAACTCCAATTGGTGATCCTCCATTATTTTTAGGCTTTCTCAAAGGAGTTCCATTTTTCTGGACGCTTGAGCATAATTTGCTGCCATGGATATTCGCACTTATCATATTATTAGTTGTATTCTATTTGTTCGATAAGAGAAATACATCTGATTACGGCACTGGTGAAGAAGAGATGAGTTTCACTGGTAAAGTAAAGCTCATAGGTGTCAGAAATTTTGGGTGGTTAGCATTAGTTATTGCCTCTGTATTTCTAGATCCCAACGTTTTAGATTGGGTACCTGCCATTCATTATGATGGGCAAAAGTTCTCATTCCTGAGAGAGATCATCATGTTTGCCGTGGCTTTCATGTCTTACAAGTTTGCTAACAAAGAGGCTATAAGAGGTAATGAATTTAGTTTTGAACCGATTAGAGAAGTTGCATTTATATTCATAGGCATATTTGGTACTATGATGCCTGCTCTTGAGCTGGTAGGTGGCTTTGCAGCATCACCGGAAGGATCTAAATTAATCAGTCATAACACATTATATTGGGGGACAGGTATTTTATCAGGATTTCTAGATAATGCACCTACCTACATCAATTTCTTAACAGCGGCACTTGCCTCTCAGGGAGGAAGTATTAATACCATTGGCGATGTAGTTGCATTTGCCGAAGGCGGTACATTTACTGATTCTATACTAGATTTAAAAGCCATTTCTGTTGCAGCAGTATTTTTTGGAGCGTTTACTTATATAGGTAATGGTCCTAATTTTATGGTGAAATCTATCGCTGAACAAATCGGTATAAAAATGCCATCTTTCTTTGGCTACATTATACGATTTT
>NZ_SMMD01000443.1 GCF_009711475.1 Fulvivirga aurantia | reverse complement strand
AAAAGGTGATGCTACAGAAATTGAGACCGATAAGGTAATTATTGCTACCGGCTCTAAACCAGCAGACCTGCCTTTCGCCAAAATTGATAAGAAGAGAGTAATCTCTAGCACAGAAGCGCTTGAACTTAAAGAAATACCAAAACATATGATCGTAATTGGCGGTGGTGTGATTGGGATGGAACTAGGTTCTGTTTACGCTAGAATTGGAGCCAAAGTAACCGTGGTTGAGTATATGGATAAAATCATACCTACTATGGATGGCACCATGGGCAAAGAGCTTACTAAGGCGACTAAAAAGCTTGGTATAGATTTCAAAGTAAGTCATAAGGTTACTTCTGTTGAGACGAAAGGCAAAGAAGTAGTAGTCAAAGCTGAGGACAAAAAAGGTAACGAGATAGAGATAAAAGGTGATTACTGCCTGGTAGCCATCGGTAGAAAGCCTTATACAGAAGGGCTTGGGTTAGAAAACATAGGCCTTGAGACCAACGAAAGAGGTCAGATAGAAGTTGATGACCATTTAAAAACTAAGGTGGATAATGTGTATGCCATTGGTGATGTTATTAGAGGAGCTATGCTTGCTCACAAAGCAGAAGAAGAAGGCACTTTAGTTGCAGAACAGTTGGTTGGTCAAAAGCCGCATATCAACTACAGATTAATCCCGGGCGTGGTTTATACATGGCCTGAAGTGGCAAGTGTAGGTTATACCGAAGAAGAACTTAAAGAGAATGGCACAGCGTATAAATCCGGATCGTTCCCATTCAAAGCTTTAGGTAGAGCAAGAGCAAGTATGGATACTGACGGAGTTGTAAAAATCCTTGCCGATAAAAAGACAGACGAGATCCTAGGGGTGCATATCATAGGAGCCCGTGCTGCCGATATGATAGCGACAGGCGTTACGGCTATGGAGTATCGTGCTTCGGCTGAGGACATCGCAAGGATGTCTCACGCTCACCCTACTTATATGGAGGCATTTAAAGAAGCCTGTTTGGCGGCAACCGAAAACAGACCAATCCATATTTAAAATTTCATTTCATAAAGGCGATAGGATTATTCTATCGCCTTTTATTTTTGCTGTATGTCAATATCGCTCACACTTATATTTGTTATAGGCACTTCCATCATAAGTATTTATGCATGGCAAAACCAAGACTTAACCAGGAAATGGATATTTAATCCGTATTCCGTTAATAAGTATGGGCAATATTATAGGTTCATCACTTCAGGCTTTTTGCATGGCAGCTGGCTACACCTGATATTCAATATGCTTGTACTCTGGATGTTTGGAGAACAGGTAGAAGCCATTTTCAGTGCTATTTACGGGCCTGTAATTGGCAAAGTGATTTTTGGTGCATTATATCTCATAGGTATTATCGTTTCTGATATTCCAACTTTTTTCAAGCATAGACATGCAGCTTATTATAATGCACTAGGCGCATCGGGGGGAGTTTCTTCAATTCTATTTAGCTCCATTTTATTTAATCCAAATCAGGAGCTTTGCTTGTACGGGTTACTTTGCTTACCTGGTATTATTTGGGGTGTTATTTATATCATATATTCTTTTTATATGGGTAGACAACAGTCAGATAATATAAATCATGATGCGCACTTATATGGTGGTCTTTTCGGAATTGTATTTACAATAATTGCCTTCCCATCAGTAATACCACATTTTATCGAACAGCTAATGCAGCTGAAGCTTTTTCAGGCAAATTGATTCGCCAGACACTCAGGGGGCCGTCATTCTTTGTGGCCAGTAAATATTTGTTGCCTTGAAAATTTAAAAGCGCCAGGCTTTTCACATTACCATCGACAAATAGATTTACCTCATCGTTTGTTTTCACTTGATAGTTATTTTCTCCGTTAGAAATTAAAACAGTACCCAGACTACTGTCAAACCTGGGGGTCTCAGGTTCTGTATCGTAAATACTACCTGCAACTATCAAATCTTCCACGTCATCGTCATTCAGATCAATCGCAATAGATGATAATATCGGTCCAAGCTGCGCATCAAATGGTAGGTATTGAATGTCAAACGATTCATCCCCCTCATTTATTAAAATCAGACTCCTTGTTTCAGTAATTTCAGCCTGATAAGCACTCATGAGACGATCGCCATATACGTCATAAATCGAAGCATTGGCAAACGCATCATAGGTTCTAAACTTCTGAGCAATAAATGGCATTTGTTGAGATGAGCACTCTCGACCCCTTAAGGGCACATAATCACCATTAGATTTATTGCTTAACACGAGGTCCCAAGTTCCATTCATATCGAAGTCTTCTGCAAAAACTTTAAGTGGTTTGTCAACAGTTGCTTTGTATTTTGTATTGCTTCCTATATTTCCGATGATATAATCAGGAAGTCCATCGGCATTTACATCAGTCTCTGTAACACTAAACCACAACCCTTTTAGTTTGGCTAACTCATCGGTTAACGTCAACCTTTCGAAGGCACCTCCAACATTTTTATAAAATCCTATTTGTGACCATTCGCCCACTACAATTAAATCGATCCACCCATCTGAATTAAAATCAGTAGCTACTGCATCATTAACTATTCCAAATTGATGTAAATCCGGCATTACCTCACTTGAAACATCCAAGAATCTACCTTCACTATGCTTCAATAATTGTGATTTAGCATACTTCGGATACTTTTGTGGCTCAATTCTATTGCCGATGAATAAATCATCTTTTCCATCCCTATCATAATCTAAAACGGCTATAGTTCCGGTACTCTCATTGTCTTGCTCTATAATTAATTTAGAAGTGGCTTTTAGATTTCCTGCTCCATCATTTTCATATAACC
>NZ_SMMD01000565.1 GCF_009711475.1 Fulvivirga aurantia | reverse complement strand
AAAAAAGCCCACTCAATTGAGTGGGCTTTGATATGTGTATGTGAGATATATTACTCGCTTTTTAGGTTGAAAACGTACTCACCTTCAACACTATGTACTCTGCCGGATTTACTGTTGGCAGTAAACGTAAGTTGTAAGGTAGTATCTGTTAGCATAACATTCATATTTACCCCATCTTCTCTTACGATCACAGTGCCTTCATCATTAGCAAATGTCCAGGTACCCTCGGCTTTTGGCCAGGCATTACCCACACTATTTTCAACAGCATAAGTAAAATCACCCAATACCAATCTGAAGTCAGTGTATTGAGAAGTTACATCAAAGTCATCTTTGATTACTGATTCTACTACCCAGGCAGTACCGTCATTCATCAATGCAACCTTTTGTTCGGCTGTAGGAGATGGTTGAGACGAGTCGTCATCAGAACAACTAGACATTACCAATACCGCTGCCAGACAAACAAACGACAGTATATATAAGATTTTATTCATTTTCATATTTATTTATTTTCCTTATTTCTTGAACAATTTGTGGTATAGCTGAGTAGCTCCATCGTTGATTATTAGCATATAAGTGCCGTTTTTCAAGTCACTCACATCGATTTTCACTTCGCTTTGAGGACTTTCGATTTGTTTCAACACCTGCCCTTTCATTCCGATCAATCTTATGAGTTTTACTTCAGAACGGATGTTAGAAACCGTGATCACATCGCTAGCCGGGTTAGGATAAAGTCTTACTGAAGCTTCCTCCATCTTATCTCCTAAACCAGTTACCGTCATTACTTCAAATGTTTGTGTAACGACCTGAGACGGTAAGTAACGATCGTCTCCAGACTGACTAGCCTCGACAGTTACTTCTCCTGTACCTGTAAACGTAAGCGTAGAACCCTCTATAGCAGCAGGACCAGACACGACTGTGAAAACCACGTCTAAACCTGATGTTGCTGTAGCCACTAACTCAACTGACTCTTCTTCAAGGAACTTGTCTTCTATCGCCTGGAAGGTAATCTTCTGTGTTACTTTATCAACTTCACCATCACAGTCATTGTCTTTGCCATCTGCCTTAGCAGGAGCACCAGGATAAACATCTGCATCAGTATCGTCACAATCTGTATTATCAGCTACATAGCCAGTTGGTTGCTCACATTGCGCAAGAGTTACCGCTGCATCTCCAAATCCATCACCGTCTACATCGGCATACCAAACAGTTTCTGTGATTATCACTTCCTGAGTTTGGGTAGATACATTACCATTACCATCATCATAAGACCATGTAATGGTGGTAGAAGCAGTGATTGGGAATACTGCCTCAGTAGTACCTTCAATCGTGCCTTCGCAATTATCTGTCGCTGTAGGTGCTGCAACTGTATTTAGTGAGCACTCTGCAGTTACTGCCTGAAGTGTTAGTTCATCGGCAGTTGGTGCAGTAGCATCCGTAATTACTACATTTTGAGTTTGTGTAGAAACGTTGCCATTGCCATCGTCAAAAGTCCATGTAACTACTGTAGTACCTTGTGCTGTAATTGGGAATGTTACATCAGCAACTCCTACAATGCTGCCTTCACAGTTGTCAGTAGCTGTAGGTGCTATAGGCGCTGCTACAGAACACTCGTCAGTAAGGTCTGCTAATGAACCTGCATCTGCTACAGGAGCCGTTGCGTCATCAATCACTACATTTTGTGTTTGTGTAGAGATATTACCGTTGCCGTCATCGTATGTCCAGGTAATAGTAGTAGATGCTGTAACAGGGAAAGTTACATCAGCTACCCCTTCGATTGTAGGCCCACAGTTATCAGATGCTGTTGGTGCTGTTGGTTCTGCTACCGAGCACTCACCAGTAAGATCGGGTAATGTAGTTTGGTCCGCCACTGGAGCAGTTACATCATCGATGATTACATTTTGCGTTTGCGTGGTGATGTTACCATTACCATCATCATAGGTCCAGGTAACAACAGTTGTACCCTGAGTATCTATTACCATTGGAGAAGTGGTAGTTGCTGAAATGCTTCCTCCACAATTATCTGTTGCAGTTGGTACATAGAAAAACAACGGTACGGCACACTCGTCAGTAATATCACTTAACGTAGCTACATCCGGTACTGGAGCAGTCACATCATCAATGATCACATTTTGTGTTTGTGTAGACACGTTGCCATTGCCATCGTCAAAAGACCAGGTAACGACAGTAGTACCTTGTGTGGTGATTGGGAAAGTTACATCTGCAACACCCGTAATGCTACCTGCACAATTGTCTGTAGCGGTTGGCGCTGTAGGTGCTGCCACTGAACATTCGTTCGTAAGATCAGCAAGAGAAGTTGCATCAGCTACCGGAGCAATGTTGTCTTCAACTGTTACAGTTACTGATGTTGTCATTTCCTGCTCGCAAGTAACAGAGGAGCGACTTACCCAATCAGTACTAGGATCAATATTTACAAGTGATGCATCCCAACCGTTACCTGTAACATCAGATACGGCCGTACTTCCGGTTCCATTTTCAAAGTTGTAGTAAGCAATCAGATCAGCTTCTGTTCCATCTAAGTTTTTCATGTATTTGGCTTGAATTTCAGCTTCACTTTTAGCCACACTCCATATTCTAAACTCATCTAAAGTTGTTTCAGATGCATAGTATGAGGCATGTGAGCCAAGTTGTAAGTTACCTTGCGTACCAAACCCTTCAAATGTGTTGGCTGAAGGTGAAAGAGCTGCATTAGCACCATCAACATAGAAAGCGCCTTGTGCAGTTGCATTATTCCAAACAACTGCCACATGATGCCAATCACCATCATTATAAGGGAATACACCAGCCACTGTTGCATAGTTTGTATTGTCCTTATCTCTCATATAAATAGCGCCATCAGGGCTCAACCAAAGCTGTACTGCACTTCCTGGAGCGTGACCGAAGACAATACTATAAGGAGAAGTCGTTATGTGTTGTTTCACCCAAAACTCAACCGTAAACGATGTAAGTCCATTCAAAGGGCTCCCTGTTACCTCAGCGTATTCTGCCGCATTATTTATCCCATCATTACGAAGGGCACCGGAGATGCTGGCTGACTGTGCTAATACATTAAAAGTGGTCGTATTAGAAATACTTCCTGTATTGAAAGAAATAGCACTACCAGTACCTAATACCGGGCCATCAATGATCTTATTATCAACATCATCTCTCAGGTAATAATTTACTCCGCTTTGTGTACTAGCTACTTCTACGGTTGTTCCTGTATTAGGGCAAAGTGTAGTTTCTGCCGCAGTAACTGTTTGATTTGCAATAGGATTGATAGTGACGGTAGCGGTTTGTGTCATTTCTAGTGTACATGCTACATTATAGCTTATCCAGTCTGTGGCAGGATCCATATTTACCATGGTACCATTGAAAGATCCTGTAGCATCAGTTACAGTAGATCCTGATCCATCATTCATTTTATATAGTGCCACAAGGTTCGGTTCTGTTCCTGTATAATCAGTCTCCATATTTGCAGCAATTTCCGCTGGTGTTTTCAACACATTCCATACGCGTACATCACCTATTTTTCCATCAAAATGCTCTGGGCCATTTGCTCTACCTATTGTTACTGGTGAAGCAGTATATGTTTTCAATCCACCACTTGCACTATTATTATACTGTGTACCTGTCACATCAATACCATCCACGTATATTCTAGATTCAACTCCATCATAGGTAGCTGCCACATGATACCAGGTACCCGTGTTTAACACTTGAGTAGAAATAGCACCAAGATCACCTGTTCCTGTAAAGAATACAGATCTAGGTTTACCATTTTCTAATCTAAAAATAAACTGACCATCTCCATCGGTTTTACTTATGATACCATCATGAGATACATTGATCAAATCTGTGTTTATCCACGCTTCAAGGGTAACGTTTGTCTCACCAGCCAGATCAAGTGCACCTAGGTCAACTTTATCATCAGTACCATCAAAATCCAATGCTTTTTTGGCGCCAGCTTCGCTATAAACATTATAAGTGGTGGTACTACTGATACTTCCTGTATTTAATGAAATAGCACTGCCTGTACCGGCAATAGGTCCATCAATGATGCTATCATCTGCATCATTTCTTAGATAGTAATCTAC
>NZ_SMMD01000343.1 GCF_009711475.1 Fulvivirga aurantia | reverse complement strand
TTTTTTGTATTATAAGTCAGGTAATGTAAAGCAAGCCAAGAATATTTATGAAAACGCTTTATCTCATTCGTCATGCTAAATCGAGCTGGAAGTTTCCTGAGCTCTCAGACGCGGAGCGACCTTTAAATAAAAGAGGTAAACGCGATGCCCCTGACATGGGTAAACGATTAAAGAACAAAGGTCTTTTTCCTGATCTGATGTTGAGCAGCCCGGCAAATAGAGCGCTCACTACCTGCCAGATGATTGCAAAAGCCCTCGACTACCCAAAGGAGGCAATCGAAACAGACCGAAGGGTTTATCATGCAGGAGTAAGCGAGCTGCTGCGTGTAGTTCAGGGGATTGACGACACGTGGAATACGGTTTGCCTATTTGGTCATAACCCTGGGTTTACCGACTTTGCCAATGAGCTCACACACTCAGACATTTACAATATACCTACCTGTGGTGTATTTGCCTGCTCCTTTGATGTTGACTCATGGAAAGATGTAGGATACGGAAAGGGGAAAAGAACACACTACGATTTCCCAAAAAACAAATAGCCATTCAGTGATATAAAAAAAGCACAAACGGTGCGTTTGTGCTTTTCTGGACATTTTTATTATTACTGCTTAGTGTATTTTATAGTTATATCTTCTTAATATAAACTAAGCCAACATTGTGCCACAATTGGTCGTAGCGGATACTACGACCAGTGGGTAATTAAGCCAAATACTAATGCTTATTGTATTTTTAGAAGCCTAACTGAAGCACCTGCACTTTTCTTAATATCTGAAAATTGAATATCTGGGGCACTAAAAGTAGCAAAATATTGACCTCTTCCTGTATCAGTTGCATCTGAGTCACTTGACCAATACGTTGCAAAGTTTCCTAGGTCATAGAACGAGGTGCCGTCAGAAACTCCTCCAAATTCTGAATGAAACCCAGAACTACCACCAACATTCAATTTGGTTGCTGCCTCCGTATCAGATCCACCAACAGTATTGACAAGAGTTTCAAAATCACTTATTGATGGCAACTCCCAACCTTCAGGGGCAATTTCTTTGGCCACATACCAGGTGTATAATCGGCCATACTGCTCTTCGTAAGATGCTTGGTCATTATCATAGTAATACGAAGAAGTAGAATCAGAAGTATTCGTATCTAAATTAAAGTTTTCTGCAAACCAGATTTGAGTACCGATTTTCACTACTCTATAGGTCTGTCCGTCTCTGGAGTCAGTTGTAGTGGTCACCTCTTCTGCTGTAACTGATGCAGTAGCTTCACAACCATTTTCGTCTTTTACTACTACCGTATAGTCTTTGGCTTCACCAACTTCAAAAGTTGCTTCTGTTTGAAAATTAGCACCCTTGTCAATAGAGTACTGAAACGGTCCAACACCTCCTGCAGCTGCTGCAGTAATTGTAAATGCATCTGCTGATGCCTCTAAAGTCAACTCTTCTGCCAACTCCACTGCTTTTGTCGCAGTACAACCATCAGCGTTTCTCACGGTGATTGACTCGGTACCGGTCAATCCTTCAAAAGTTGGTAAAGTATCGAAATTCTCTCCATCGATTGAGTAGGCAACATCACCGCCACCAGTACCTTGAATATTCTTTACAGTCACCTTATCACAACCTGTTTGCACAAGATCAAAAGTGATGTTGACATCTTCTATGGCAATGCTTTTTTCAGCTTCACATCCATTAACATCTCTTACAGTAATCGTGTTGGCCCCACTAGCCACTCCAGAAAATTCAGCATTAGACTGAAAATTAATACCATCTATAGAATACTTATAAGCACCTTCTCCACCTGTGGTATTTTCTACAGTTACTTCATTGCAACCAGTTTGGTTGATGTCAAATGATATAGTAACATCAGCACAAAGATCTG
>NZ_SMMD01000264.1 GCF_009711475.1 Fulvivirga aurantia | reverse complement strand
ATAAACTCAGAGATATACAATGCCATCAATGAGTTGAGCTCAGAAGAAAAAAGGGTCATAAAAACGATCATAGAAGATGAGCTTTTACAACTATCGGTACAAGTAAAAGATTTTATAGCTCAGGAGCGACACTACAGAATGGTACTAATTCATAACATTCATAATGAGTTAGAAGAGAAAGAAGTTGAAGCATGGCAAAAATTAATCAGCGTGCTTACGCATGAAATTATGAACTCTGTTACCCCTATTGCGTCATTGAGTACGGCTATGAATCAGCAACTTACTCAACAAGGCCTTGATATGGATGAGGAGGACAAAGAAGATTTTAAATTGAGTGTTGCAACGATAGAAAACCGAAGCAAAGGTCTCATGCGATTTGTCAATGCTTATAAAGAGTTTACCAAAAAGCCGGACATCAATGTAAAAGATGTAGACCTTAAAAGCGTAGCCATAAGGGCTTTGCAATTGCTCGCTCCCGATTTGCAAAGAGCAAATATCAAGACAGAAGTTATCGCAAAAGATGAACATTACTACATCAAAGGTGATGGTGAATTAATAGAACAGGTGGTAATTAACCTGATAAAAAACAGCCTTGAAGTATTAGAAACCATCGATAAAGGACGTATAGATTTGAAACTTGAGAAACGGCATCGAAAAGTTTATCTTGTAATTGAAGATAATGGGCCAGGAATTGCTCAGGAAAATCTCGATAAAATTTTCGTGCCTTTCTTCACAACTAAGAAAAAAGGAACTGGTGTAGGGCTCAGCTTTGCCAGACAGATTATGCGCCTGCACAGCGGCAGTATTACTGTAAAATCTGAGTTACAAAAAGGAACGTCATTTACATTAGAATTTTAGCAATATGCAATTGCAAGCCTGGCTACTTTATTTTATGGTCGGACCGCTGATGACGATCTTGGCTATCATTTTTAAAGCATTTCCCCCTAAGAAAATCAACGGCATCTATGGTTATCGAACCAAACGCTCGATGCGTAATCAAAAAACCTGGGACGTAGCGAATAGCTATGCCAATAATCTCATGTTTTGGCTGTTTTTAGGGCTTTCTGTCGTAGAGTTGCCTTTATTTTTCTTAATCAAACCAGAATATGCCGCACTGGTGAGCTGTGGTTTGCTCACCGTGGGCATCATCATTCTCATTACTGCCACAGAACAGCACCTCAAAAATAAGTTTGGTTAATCGAGTATAACTTTTTCTTTTTTGGGATATTTTACCTCATAACCTAGTTCTAAAGTAGTTTGCTCCTGAGGCTTAAGGTCTAGTTTCCAGGTAATTTTCCCGGTTCTTTCATCAAACTTCCCTTCAGTAAGTTCATTAATTTTCACTTCTATATCACTGTTAGCGCTTAACGGAACCTGGTCGAAAAGGCTGATATTTATAGGCACA
>NZ_SMMD01000520.1 GCF_009711475.1 Fulvivirga aurantia | reverse complement strand
GACGAAGGAAGAATCTTACTAAGTATATCACAACATCACTTTTTTATTAGTAAGGTCCTTCGCATACTCAGGATGACTCATCTTTTGAGACGGGCTCTCATCGCATAAATTATTTCTAAATGCTTATTCAGACCTAATAGTCTCAGTAGGGTTAGAAACAGCGGCCTTATAAACTTTGAGCCCTATAGTAGAGAGTGCAATGACCATGAGCAAAGCAATGGAGAGTATAAATGACAGTGCCCCAGGCGTTACATGATACTCCCAAATACTCCCCATAAGTGCATCGGCAAGCATGTAACTCAATACTGATCCTAATCCTGCAGCGATAAGCAGTATGATTACAAAGTTTTTGTTTAGAATAAGCATCAAATGAGACAGAGATGCCCCTAATACTTTTCTAATCCCAATTTCTTTCATCCGCTTAAGTATACTCAACGATACCAAACTAAAAAGACCTAACACAGACATAAACGTGGCAACTACCCCCAGAAAAGCAAACAGTTTCATGATATTGCCATTTACTAAGGATGCCTGGCTTAGCTCATCATCCATAAAATCACCTGTATACATTCGATCGGGATGTAGCTTTTTCCACTCTTCTTCCAGGTAATCGTTGGTAGAAATAAGGTCTGTGGTGTTTGTTTTTACTGTCATAAACTGGTAGTCCTCCTCAGGGACATATCGCAGCATTAACGGGTCTATTGGCCCCCATAAGCCATCTAAAAAAGCATCTTTCATTACACCCACGACATAAAAAGAGGCCGTATCCATCCACACTACTTTCTGACCGAGTGGCTTATCCCAACCAAAAACTCTCACCAGCTCTTCACTCACAATCACAGATTCTTTCATGTCTGTTTTAGAGTCTTTTCGAAAACCACGGCCTTCTAATAGCTCAAAATCAATAGTCTCAAAAAAGTTTTCTCCCACATGCAGTATATCTACATCATATTCCTTTTCAGCATTTACTATAGGATCGTTGCGGTATGAGCGATCGATCTGGTGTTCAGAGCCCGCAATAGATAAAATTGCAGGATTATCTCTTATAACATTTTCGTAAGCCCTATAATCATCCAGATTTTCAAAATGAAGTGAAATGGCGCCTGTATTATCAAACCCGTAATCCATCTCTTCCTGAAAAACAGCATTTTGGTAAAATATCACACCTAAAATGATGGCCAACAGAGAAATAGAAAACTGAAGTGTGAGCAAAACACTCGTTATTCTATTCGTACCTCCGTACTTGAGGGAGCCCTTCAATATACTTGCCGGCTCAAATTTGCTGATATAAAATGCCGGATAACTACCTGCCACAAGCCCTGTAAAGAGTAATGTGGCTAAAAGGAAAATATAGAAATTAAGATTTTCAGTAAGGTTGATGTTTATTTCTAGAAACGGCCACATACCGCTGTAAGCCGGCACCATAAATGCCGCCAGAATGAGCCCCACAATTAAAGAAAGGAAACACAAGACCACATTTTCCATAAGAAACTGTGCAATTAATTGCTTGCGTAGTCCACCCATTACTTTTCTCAAGCCAATCTCTTTTAACCTTTTGCTGGCTATAGCCATAGAGGTGTTGGTAAAATTGAAACAGGCTATAAGCAATATCAGAATACTCATGATACCAGGCACAAAAACCGCTGGCGGTGGCATGCTACTCCTGAGCCAATGGCTCCAAACTTCATCATTGGCTGCACGATGTGGCATACCTTCGAATGGTTCGAGGGTATATTTATCGAGCTTAAAATCTAACCTCGCCTGGTTTTGTATTTCTATGTAATTCTCAGTTAGCCTTTGCTCTACAGCTTTTAGCCTGGTTTTATCATTAATTTTAACGAATGTTGTTGACCAATAAGTCCAGTCGGAAGCCACATCATCTGTATCATCTCCCTGATTTTGTAGATCTATCCAATTGTCGATACGGGCAATGGTCTGAGTGTTTGCAAAACTTGAGTTTAAGGGCTGCATGGCAAATACGGCAGCCACTGTATAGTCTTTAGGGCCATGAGAGGTAAAATGCGTCAGTGTTTTACCCACTGCGTTTCCATCTGGAAAATACTTTTCAACCAATTTCTCACTGATCAGGATATTGGATTTCTCTGAAAGCGCAGATCTATCACCTTCAATAATTTCGAAATCAAAGAAATCAAACAAATTAGAGTCTGTGAACAGGAAGTTTTCGTTGAAGAGTTCGTCTCCAATTTTAAAATTTCCACCAGATGGCATATACCTAAGCACATCTTCTACCTCACCGACATTTTCTTTTACAGCCATAGCTAGCGGAAATGGAGACATGCCATAAACCTGCTTACGCTCCTGATAAACTCTCTCAGCATCAATCCGGTAAATGTTTTCTATACTCGTTTGATTGCTATCGAAGTTTACATTGAAGTCATAATTGAGAAAAGCCACTATACAGCAGCCAATTGCCGTTCCCATACCCAGGATATTGATGAGAACAAATACTTTGCTTTTCCACAAACTGCGGAAGGTGATTTTTAGGTAGTTTTTTAACATGGTTGTGTTGTTTTTGAGTTTTCTGACTTTGAAAAGCCAAGTAAAGTGAGCTCCATCTGACCAAAAATGGTCTCACCTTATATTTTATTAGATGCGATACAAGGAGTAAGGTTGCATCTAATTCAAAATTTATTTTTACATAGTACCTTGTATAACCAAGTATCTGAACGAAAATAAAAGCCAAAGGTTGGCTTTTTAATAAAAAGGGTATCTCAAAATATATAATTGCATTTTGAGACACCCATTAAGTTGTTGCTCTTATATATGAAACTGCTCTTTAATATTCTCAGTTACTACCTTACCGTCAAACAGGTTGATAATTCTGTGTGCATAGTTGGCATCATAAGGCGAGTGAGTAACCATGATTATAGTCGTTCCTTCCTCATTAAGTTCTGCCAATAATTTCATCACCTCTTCACCATTTGCTGAGTCCAGATTACCTGTAGGCTCATCGGCAAGTATCACTTTTGGCTTAGCTACAATCGCTCTGGCTATAGCCACACGCTGCTGCTGACCACCAGAAAGTTGCTGCGGGAAGTGATTTCTTCTGTGCATGATATTCATACGCTCAAGCACCTCTTCTACGCGTTGCTTACGCTCTGCTGAAGGTACTTTAAGGTATAATAATGGAAGCTCTACGTTTTCAAACACTGTGAGCTCATCGATAAGATTAAAGCTTTGAAACACAAAACCTATTGATCCTTTTCTAAGTTGTGCACGCTGGCGTTCTGAATAATGCGACACTTCGTGCTCACCGAAGTGGTACTCGCCATCAGTTGGGTTATCTAGCAGACCTAAAATATTGAGTAAAGTTGATTTACCGCAACCTGATGGTCCCATAACAGCTACAAATTCGCCTTCTTTAATTTCGATGTTGATGCTGTTGAGTGCAGTGGTTTCTACTTCATCTGTAGTATATACCTTCTGCAAATTTTTAATTCTAATCATGAGCTTTGGGTTTAGTTAATGTTTTGATTTTTGACCTATAAATTGTTATTGATGTAAATTCTTTAATTTTTTATTT
>NZ_SMMD01000807.1 GCF_009711475.1 Fulvivirga aurantia | reverse complement strand
ACTCATGTTTTTGGCTGGGAGCAAGAAGATATCTCTCGTATAAAATCAGTTTTAGATAATGCCTTACCTGATCAGAAAAGAGAAAAGTATCAATTAGCCCTGTACAATTTTGTCACTAATGATTCTGATTATAAACTAAAATGGAAGAACGTCTTATTGATTACCAAGTCTGGCGAAAATAAGTTTGTGAACATCACTTGTATAAAAATTTCTGAACAAGGGCTACTAATATTTGAGATTCAGGACACTACAGCCTACAATACAAACCTCCAAAAGCTTGACATAGCAATACAAGGTGGACGACTGGGCACCTGGAACTTAAACCTACAAACCGAGCAAAATGAAGTAAATGAATATTGGGCAAGCATGCTTGGTTATAGCCTGGAAGAGGTTAATCATCATCTTGATTTTTTCAATGAGAAACTGTCTGATGAAAGTAAAGAAACCTTTAAAAAGAAATTTGATGAAGTAAAGAGTGGTGAAAGAGAGAGCTATAGTTTCGACATACAAATGCAATGCAAAGATGGTAGCTATAAATGGTTATTGACTTCTGGCCGTATCATCAGAAGAGATGCAATGGGCAAACCATTGATCATGGCCGGCATTCATGTTGATATAGACAACCTCAAAAAATCAGAAAGCCTTGTAAGGGAAAAAGAACTAAACCTGTATGAAGCTCGCGAAAAATTAGATATCGCGATACAAGGTGGTCGACTAGGCACTTGGAATTTAAATCTGGAAACGGGTAAAAACGAGGTAAATCAGTACTGGGCGGAGATGTTGGGCTATACTGTAGAAGAAGTAGAGTCTAACTTCAATTTCTTTATGGAGCACCTTCACCCCGAAAGTGCGGCTTTGATTCAGCAATCTTTAGGGGAAGTAATGAGTGGTAAATGTGAAGATGTGAGTTTTGAAATCCAGATGCTATGTAAAAATGGCAAGTACAAATGGATCTTAGACTCAGGCAGGGTTATAAAGAAAGATAAAAATGGCAAACCGCTTATTATGGCCGGTACCCACGTAGACATAGATGACATTAAGGCGGTTGAATTACAACTTAGAGAAAAGGAAGAGCGGCTTAGCCAATCACAGGCTATCGGAGAAATCGGAGATTGGGAGTGGAATCCTGAGACCGGAGAGACAACCTGGTCGGATCAGGTTTACAAGATATTTGAAAGAGACCCAAAGCTAGGTGCCCCCTCTTTAGACGAGTTTATACATTATCATGAGCCAAATGAGTACGAGTTGCTTCAAAAAAGTGTACAAAAGGCACTTAAGGCAAAAGAAACCTATGAGTATGATACCACGCTACACCTTGCCTCAGGCAAAAAACACGTAAAAGCTATTGGTATTCCCGTACTTGATGACGAGGGTAATATTGTTAAACTTAAAGGCATTGTGCAAAATATCACTCCGCGCAAGCAAATGGAGTTGGCCCTTTTAGAAAAAGAAGAATACCTGGATAGTATTTTACAAAATGCCTCAGATGCAATCTTAGCGTGTGATGCAGAAGGCAAACTGGTTTTATTTAACAATACGCTGCGTCAATGGATCGATGATGTAGAGCTCTATACTAATGCTAACAGTTGGCCAGGCAAGTATAAACTCTATACCACAAACCTGGAGCGTTTGCTTAATAAAGAGGAACTCAGTTTGATGATAGCCTTAAAAGAAGGAAAAGTAAGCAACCATGAGTATGCCATCAAACAGAAAAATGACATCAGGTATGTAGAGTCTAATGGTACAGCTCTATATGATGATAAAGAAAAAATTATTGGTGCCATGGTCGTGATCAGAGACATCACCGATCGTGTCGATAGGGACTTACAAATTTCTAACAGCATTTTAGATGCGCTGGAAAAAGAACGTGCGGCCATAGCCGCGGAGCTACATGATGGTATCACTCAGACTTTAGGGATTGTAAATATGAATCTTAAAAACATTTCAATTGACGATCCTGCGCTTAAGCAGAATGACCGATTTAGTCGATCTCAAAAGCAGCTAGAGATTGCTATAAACGAAAGCCGCGCACTGGCCCATCGCATCATGCCAAGCGCCATTCGGGATTTTGGTTTGGCCATGTCAATACAAGAGCTTACAGATGATTATCACACATCAGAAAAGGTAAGTATCGATTTTTCTTTTAATGAAGATATCAGGCTACCAGCCGACATTGAGCTTAATACCTATAGAATTGCACAGGAAGCAATAAATAATGCCATCAAGCATGGTCAGCCGGATCATATAAAAGTTGATTTAAAAATAAAAGAAGGCTATCTTATTATGATTATTGAAGACAATGGCAAAGGTTTTCAGCTCGATGATACTAAACAAGAAGGGATTGGCTTAAGAACCATGCAAAACAGGGCTAATAAACTTAATGCACAACTCAATATAGAATCTGGTGTAAGTGGAACCATACTATCACTCAGAATACCATTACCGTAAGCTATGAGTAAACCTATAAGTATTTTTATAGTAGACGATCACAACATAGTAAGAGAAGGCTTTAAGTCTATTATTCTAGAGTATTCCCCTCAATTTTTATTTATTGGTGAGGCCAGCAATGGTAAAGAAGTATTGAGCATGTTAAGCAATATGAGCCTTATACCTGATATCATACTTATGGATATAAATATGCCAGAGTTAAACGGTATAGAGTGTACAAAAACCCTCAGCAAAGAATATCCTCAAATTAAAGTATTGGCACTCACCATGGTAAAGCAAAGTGGTCATATTAAAAATATGCTGCAGGCGGGAGCTATGGGCTACATTTTAAAGGATTGTGATAAAGAAGAACTGACCAAAGCGATAGACATTGTCTACAAAGGAGGTAGTTACTTCAGCCCTGCTGTTAGTCATGAGGTAATGATGGCCATGACAAGGATCAAAAGTGAGCAATCAGAAGAGGCCAAAGGCTTAACGAAAAGGGAATTAGAGATTCTAGATTTGATTGTGAAGGATTTATCAAATCATGAAATAGCAGAAAGACTTCATATAAGCCCCAGAACTGTCGATACGCACAAACAAAATCTTTTGGGTAAAACACATACCAACTCAGTGGCAGGCCTGGTAGTTTTTGCCATAAAAAACAACCTCATTGAATTATAAAATTAGGTAATTCTCTTAGATAGAAATTACGAAAATCCCCCTTGACTCAAACCACTGTATGTGAGTATTTTAGCTTAAAAGTTGGTACTATGTTAGTGGTTTTGGCAGGAAATAAAATTTCTACTCTACCTACATTTATTCCCAGCAAGCAAGAGAACGGCTACTTTGTATTATCACGTGATTTAAACTTTAAATACCTGGACAAAGAAGCCATAGAGAGTAGCGAGAGTATAGTGCTGGTAGATATTCATCACCTCGAGCATGACCCGGAAGATATTCTGGACATTTGCATAGCGCGCTTCCCAAAAGGTCATGTGTGGTGCTATAGTGCAGATGCATCCCATACTATGAAAGATAAATATCTTGAAATGGGGTTTCACAAAGTCTTTAATTCTGATGATAATCCGGCTGCTCACATTCAATCCATTCTTCAGAGTAAGAAATAAACCTATTTCTCAAAATGGTTTTTTACCCGATGTTTAAGCAATTACTGCATAGTAACTTTACTATACCAAAATTTAAAATCCAACGCACCCATGGCATTTACTTACAATTATGAAGAGTACTTTGAGAGTGCACCTCAGCCAGCTATTGTTTATTGTTTACAATCCCTGCAAATTCTGAAAGTAAATGAAGCCGCCACCAAAATTTATGGCTACACGAGGAGTGAGTTTAGTAAAATGAAGCTGAGCGATGTTATTGATCAAGCTGACCACAAAAGAATGGAAGCCGGTGCAGATTTATTAGCTTCGAAAGGTAAAATTGACAATCAGGAATGGAAAAATATAAGCAAAGATGGCCGAAGCATTTACGTTGAAGTTTCGACCAAATTACTAAGTGATGGTAAAAGTGCCATAGCCAACATTACAGACATCACAAAAAGATACGAAACAGACAAACAGTTAAAGATATTGAATGAAAGGCTGCAGTATGCCACTAAAGCCACCTCTGATATCATTTTTGATTGGAATTTGCAAATAAACGAAATCACCTGGGGCGATACATTACTTACAAAATTGGGGTATCACAAAAATGATATAAAGAATATTCAGGATCTCCTTTCAAAAATACATCCTGATGACCTGGAAAATGTCACTAATAGCATTCACGACTTGCTTTCCGGTCATAATCAAAATGATGAATGGGAGCAACAGTATAGATTTAGAAAACCCAATGGGTCTTTCGCTTACCTCAAAGAGTGTGCAATCCTTTTAAAAGATGAGAAAGGCCTTCCTTACCGGGTAATTGGTGCAATAGAAGACGCTACAATCAGACTCAAAATAGAAGACAAAGTAAAAGTATCAAATGAAAAATATAGCCTCCTATTCTATAAAAGCCCCGTACCTAAAATAATCTTTTGCTTACGCAATTTGCAAGTTACAGATGTAAATGAGGCAGCCATTAGTCAACATGGATTCAATATAAGTCAATTTACAGAAAAGACCATTGACCAATTAATAGCAAAAGAGGATGTAGCTACATTTATAAGCAATCTTTCCAAATCAAATGAAGACGAAAAAATAGAGTTTGGTGAAACTAATCTGATAGATTACAACAATAACGTAGTAAATGCGCTCGTAGTTGGCCATAGAATCAATATAGACGGGCAACCACACATGATTATGACTTGCAGTGATATCACAGAAGTGGTGGCCACCAAACGGAAACTGGAAGAAACCAACGAGCGCTACCGATATGTAATGAAAGCAACGCATGATGCCGTTTGGGATTACGACATCGCCACCAACGAACTGTATTTGGGAGATAATTTCTTACACTTATTTGGCTATCATCCCGATGAAGCCAATCAGTTGAGCTTTTGGGAAAACAACATACACGTTGACGAGCGTGAAAGTATAGTAAAAAGCCTTAATGAAGCCCTTCAAGGTAAAGAGACCCACTGGTCTGCCTCCTACAGGTTTAAGAAAAAGGATGGTTCTTATGCCGAAATTGAAGATCAAACCTTGATTTTAAGGCATTTTAATGGCAAGGCCTATCGTACAATTGGTGCCATGCGTGACGTCACAGAGCGTAAAGAAAATCACCGCGCGCTCAAGCTCATGCAGTCGATCGTAACAAATACAACAGATGCGGTACTCATCACAGAGGCCGAGCCGCAAAGCGAACCGGGACCAAAAATTGTATATGCCAACGATGCATTTTTGAAGAACACCGGATACCAGCTTGAGGAGGTGATTGGAAATACCCCAAGAATGTTACAAGGCCCTAAAACCTCTAAAAAAGCATTGCAAAAAATACGGACAGCCATGCGCGCATGGAAACCATGCCGTGTAGAAGTATTAAACTATACCAAAGAAGGTAAAGAGTTTTGGGTTGAGTTTTCTATTTCACCACTGGCTGATGACAATGGTTGGTACACCCATTGGATAAGCGTGCAAAGAGACATTACTTTTAGAAAAAATAAAGAGGCCGAAAACAAGTTATATCGAAATATCAATACAAAAATCAGCAAGCCTCTCTCCTTTTCAGCTCGCTATAAAATCGTAATCGCAGAGCTGGCCAAGTTTTCTGATTTTGCGCTGGCCGAAGGGTGGTTTACCAATACGCAAGATTCAAGTTTGGTGAAAGCAGCCGAATACTGCGCTAAGCCTGAGCTAAAGCCTTTTTTTAGTGTTACCAAAGAGTACGTTGAAACTAAGTTCGGAGAATGTCTACAAGGTGCCGGCTGGGAATCGCAGGATCTTATCATATGGAATGATCTTGGTTCTAATCAGCAATTTATACGCAACGAAGAGGCTAAAAAATATGGGCTGCAAACAGGTATTGCTATACCCATATATTTTGGAGGTGAGGTGATTGGTGTAGTTCTTCTCTTCACCAAACGTCCTCAATCTGAGCTCACAGAACATAAAATACGAGTACTCAAACGCCTAGGCCAAAGATTTGGGCCTGAGCTGAAAAGAATGAAAATTGAACATGAGCTAAACACATTCTTCGAGCTTTCTCCAGACATTTTAAGTATTTCAGACACTAAATTTTTTAAAAAAGTAAATCCTGCATTTTGCAGACTGTTGGGTTATAATGAGGAAGAATTGCTCAACTCACCGATTACTGACTTCATACATCCTGATGATATCGAAAAAAGTAAAATTGAAAATAAGGCCCTTTTTAAAACAGGTAGAACCAAGTATTTTGAAAATAGGTATATATCAAAGTCTGGTAAAACTATCTGGCTCGCCTGGACTTCAGCTTTCATTAAAGAAGAGCAAGCCGTCTATGCTGTAGCTAAAGATATTACCAGCCTGAAAGAAATAAATACTCTATTACAAAAATCGAATGAGCTGGCACGCATAGGTAATTGGTCATTTGATGTAATCTCTCAGAAAATATATTGGTCGAGTATTGTGAAGCAAATACATGAAGTAGATGAGGATTATGAACCCTTATTGGAAAATTCCGCATCGTTTGCTCTCGAAGGCCCTCATCGAAACAAACTCGAAAAACTCAAATCTCAGGTTTTAAATAATGAAATCACAAATTTTGACGTTGAGGTCCAAATCAAAACAGCAAAAAACAATTTAAGATGGGTAAGAGTAATTGGTAATGGAGAGTATTTAGGAGATCGGTGTATAAGGTTCTTCGGCAGTATTCAAGACATAACACAGCATAAGACCTTTACAGAAAAGCTCAAAGAGACAAATATTAAATATGAGCTAGCATCTAAAACTGCCAATATTGGTATTTGGGATTTAGATTTAAAGAATCAGCTTCTACTTTGGGATAAAAATCAGCATGAGCTATTTGAAACTTCAGGAAACCTTGATGAAAACATGCTACCAAGCTGGAATGATCGTGTTCATAACGAAGATTTGGAGCGTACTAATCAAGAAATTTTGCAGGCCATTAAGGGTAATAAGGAACTCAATACTTACTTCCGCATACAACTACCGTCTCGCACTATAAAATATCTAAAAACCATTGCTCATGTAGTAAGAAACAATAACGGTCGAGCTACCAGGTTAATTGGTATCAACTATGACATCACTAAAGAGATGAAAAGTAAGGAAACACTTAGAAAGAATATGCTCGCCATCTCTGAAAACAACAAGCGATTGAGAGAAATTGCCTGGTTGCAATCTCATGTAGTAAAAGCTCCTCTGGCACGCATCAAAGGACTTTCCAACCTACTCATCAATTACAAAAATCAATGTCACTCACCCGATGAAATTGTAAGCAGACTAGTGGACGCTGCTCAAGAACTAGATGGTGTAGTTAGCAGTATCATATCACAAACAGAAGGAAAAAATTCAGTATCTAAGAATTCCAAAAAAGAGAATCAGATGGCTTGAAGGGGTTATGAAAGGGGTAAAACAAAAGCAGCGTGTGATTATATCACACGCTGCTGTTTTATCTTCAATCAAAGTATTTGATTAATCACAGTAGAATCGAGCTATATAATATAACCTCTCTCCGGAGAAAAAATCAAAAGCTTTTCCTTCAGCGATTAACCCCGTATTATCCACTTGATAATTCCCATAAAAATACAAAATATCCTCAGATTCAATGTAAAAGCCTAAAGCTCTGCTTCCATCATCGCTGGTCGCATTAGGATTAATTAAAAACTGCATGTATTCCGTTATTGTTCCAATACTAGGATTTATCAACTCTTCATCAGAAAATTTGTCAACAGCCGCAATAAATACATAATAATCTAAAAATTTGTTATCAAAGTAAATATCTGGGTATCGATTCTTTAAATCCAATACAGTGGTGCAGATTACATTATTCATTTTTTTTTCAACTCCGTTCACAATCAATATGGCTGACCCCTCATTTTGCAAGCTGATAGACTCATTATTTTTGCTGTCAAACCCATCAGATGACCAAACGAAATTTGTGCTTGGCATATCAGAATAGATATTATTAGGAACGAACTCTACTATATTCCCGGCTTCATCTGTGTAAGTATATGTCAGTCCACTGATAAATTCCTGCAAGTCATCTACTGAATTAATAGAGGTTCTTAAAGGCGTCTTGTTGCCATCAGTTTCATCACATGCACCAAAAATGAAGCTTAGCAATATTAGATAAACACAATGGTTCAATCTAAAACGCATACCCTAATCTAATTTGTGCATTCACATTGGGGCCAATGTCTATTGAACCTCCACGTTTTACAGGATCTGGCTTCTGAAAACCATCAACATTACTCTTCAGTTTTACTGAAAGCAACCTGGTATAACTTGCTCCAAACCCAAGTTCAGCACCTAAATATAGTTTAGGTGATACATAAAAGTCCATACCGGCAATAGCATTAAGCCCTACTCTTGCGAAGCCGTTAGTATTGATCACCTTCGAGTATTCAACATTATCATTATTTTGAAATTCTGTTCTATTAGATGATGTCTGGTAAGCTAGGTCAGCCTCCCACCCAAAGTATGGCGACAGCTTTTCAGTGCCCTTTAGGTGCTTTTCCATACCTGGTCTGATGTTGATTGACACAGTCATGTCTTTATCTTTTAATTCCTTTAAATCCAGATCAGGATCAGACTGTTGCGTTATTTCAGAGTCTGCATCTACACCTACAAAAATGTTGAGTCTAAAGGCACTTCTTTGTGATGAAAACCATCTCGCTCTTATTCCATTGATGTTAATTGGATTGTCTCCGAAAGGTTCGAATTGTAATTCAAGTGTTTTGTCTCCTCCTGTCGGCTTATATTGACTCTCAACTTCTACAGTACCTTCGGTATCTTGTGCCCAGGTAATTACAGGACTAGCTAAAAGACACATTAAAATTATTTTTTTCATTATTGGTTACTTTTTATTTAAAATTTGAAATATTATTAATCTACATAAATGTAGTATTCTGAATTAGTCCTGACGACAGGTGATCCATTTACAATTCC
>NZ_SMMD01000045.1 GCF_009711475.1 Fulvivirga aurantia | reverse complement strand
ATAAGGGGGCAGGAGCAAACGCAACTAACTTATGATCTAAAAATAGTTAAAGCTAGTGATGTAGTCGGAAATGACTTTACAGTAATTGCAACAATAAAGAATGAAAGCACATTTTCATTTTATCTGGAGGGTGGCATGAACATCATCATGCCTTCTGACCTGGCAAGTATTTATAATTCTTCTATCATGCTGGCTCAGGATGTGGATATTGATGCAGGGGAATCTTTAAATTTTGTCTATAACGTAAGCCAATCCGACAGTTCTTCATTTTGGGACTTGTACTCCTTTTATCCTG
>NZ_SMMD01000266.1:434-1412 GCF_009711475.1 Fulvivirga aurantia | reverse complement strand
ACAGGACCATCACTTCTTCGATCTGTACAGCATACACCTTTGTGACTAATTTTTAATATGAAAAAAACAGCCATCTTCCCAGGCTCATTTGATCCTTTCACCAAAGGTCATCAAGACATTGTATTACGTGGTTTGCAATTATTTGATAAGGTAATAATTGCTATTGGCCATAATACCAAAAAACACAATCGATACTTTGACATCGATAAAATGGTGAAAAAGATTGAAGAAGCTTTTGATGGAAATGATGGTGTAGAGGTCGTGGTCTATAATGAGCTTACCGCGTCATTTGCCCAGAAGCATGATGCTAAATTTTTGTTGCGTGGCCTTCGAAATACAACCGACTTTGAGTATGAAAATAGCATATCTCAAATGAACAAGTACCTGAATGCCGAACTAGAATCAGTCTTTTTGATAACCTCACCGGAGCTGGCTGCAATTAACTCTACCATCATAAGAGAGGTACACAAATATGGAGGAGATGTAACTCCCTTCCTTCCGTATAAAATCTAACCGTTAGTCTGTCTTTTTTAGAGCAATTTCTTTAGCTGCTGCTTTTTCTGCCAGCTTGTGCTTTCTATGCTTAAAATACTCATCTACCACAAAAGAAATGGATTTGTATGAGTTTTGAAGTCCGTGATAAACTTCTTTAGGGGTCATCCAACGTACCTCCTCGATATCTTCCTCAACCTGAGGTTGCATCTTTTTGTCCTTGAGTACTTTCATATTGTACCAGGTAGTACGTTTTATTACTTTCTTACGCTTCATAGTATAAGTGTGCCACGTGGTACAGAGCTTCTCTTTAAGCTCTACCTTTACATTACACTCTTCTTCTACTTCACGCTTGGCAGCTTCACCTATCTTTTCTTTCTTTTCTAGCTTTCCTTTAGGTAAATCCCACTTCTTCAGACGATAAATCATTAAAATTTTATCACCCTTGCGTACGACACCACCAGCTGCTTTAATTACTTTAAATTT
>NZ_SMMD01000266.1:0-257 GCF_009711475.1 Fulvivirga aurantia | reverse complement strand
TCATCAACAGTGAGAGTTAGAGAAATAAGACCTCGTGGGGTTGCTGTATCCAACAAGTCAAGAAGCTTGTTTATATCTTCCTGTGTAGCATGTTTGATCCAAACGCGATTGAGCAATTTTGCAACCGTGATGGGCTCGTGCGTAGCGTTTATAATATGATTGAAATGACTTTTATCAGGCCTAACCGTAGACCTAAGTATCATTACAGGAATGTCGTTGATGAAGAGGTTCATCTAATTTTCTTAATACTGATAAGG
>NZ_SMMD01000783.1 GCF_009711475.1 Fulvivirga aurantia | reverse complement strand
AGAGAGCTGGCTCAAAAGCCAGTTGTCATGCTGAGCTTTTTAAACTTGGATAAGAATTATTCGTCTGACCACTTAGAGTGGTCGGACGAATTTTGAGATGTTAACCAAATAAAAAAAGCTCTGTCATTGCTAACAGAGCTTTCTAAGGGTGGAAGATGGGACTTCCGCCAGTGGGCGGATAAACTTCTCGTCCCTCTTACAATTTCATATCGTTTATAAACAAAAAAACCTCACTATTTAGTGAGGTTTAACTTGGGTGGAAGATGGGACTCGAACCCACGACCTCCTGAACCACAATCAGGCGTTCTAACCAACTGAACTACAACCACCATGTATTTTTTGGTGTTCTAACCTCCCGATAACTATCGGGATGAACTACAACCACCATGTATTTTTGGCGTTCTAACCTCCCTGTAAACAGGCTTAATTATCACACCATTTATATTATATTGCCGGCCGTTAGCTTGACAAGTTCCGCTTTACCAGCAATGTATGCTGCAAAAGGGACTGCAAATTTAGATACTAGTCTGTAATTTACAAACAAGTATGCCAATAAATATTTTCTCAGCAATTGAGTTTGCCATTATCTCTAGGCTAACAATGCTTGCTTCATTTCGTTCGCAATAACCAATGATAACTGACAGCTGCTTACATTATCTATCAAACGACAATCTCTCCCCTTTCTTACTCTCATCAAACTGACCTTCTTGATACGCTAAGTGGCCAGAAACAAATGTATGAGTTATTTTCGAAGAGAATGACTGTCCTTCAAAAGGAGACCAACCACATTTAGCCAGTACATTATCTTTTGATACAGTCCATTCATTTTCCGGGTCTACCAACACAAGATCGGCATAGTAACCCTCTCTGATATACCCTCTTTTTTCAATCTCAAATAAGATTGCAGGATTATGACTCATTTTCTCAACCATGCGCTCTACAGAAATTTTACCCTGCTTTACCAGCTCAAGCATAGCTACCAAGCTATGCTGTACCAATGGGCCACCTGAAGGTGCACTGAAATATTTATTTTGCTTTTCTTCTGATGTATGAGGAGCATGATCGGTGGCAATTACATCTATTTTATCATCCAATACTGCTTGCAAAATGGCATCTCTATCTGCAGCGGTCTTTACCGCAGGGTTCCATTTTATTAGAGTGCCTTTGGTTTCATAATAGCTATCGTCAAACCACAGGTGGTGAATACAAGCTTCTGCAGTTATGCGTTTTTCTGACAAAGGCTTACTATTATCAAAAAGCTCAGTCTCCTTAGCAGTGCTTATATGCAAAATATGCAGTCTGGCATTATGTTTTTTGGCCAATGACACGGCAAGAGATGAGGACTTATAACATGCCTCCTCGCTCCTGATTTCAGGGTGACATTTGATAGGCACATCTTCGCCATACTTTTCTTTATATATTGCTGTGTTTCTTCTTATCGTATCTTCATCTTCACAATGTGTAGCTATCAACATAGGTACTTTAGAAAAAAGGCCTTCCAACGTTTCTTCCTGATCTACCAACATGTTACCCGTAGAGGAACCCATAAATACTTTTACACCGCACACATTTTTTGGGTTGGTTTTCAAAACCTCCTCAAGGTTATCATTAGAGGCTCCCATAAAAAATGAATAATTTGCCAGGGAGTCCTTTTTGGCAATCTCATATTTATCTTCTAAAAGCTCTTGTGTCAATGCATTGGGCACTGTGTTAGGCATTTCCATAAAAGAAGTGATACCTCCAGCCACGGCAGCTTTTGCCTCGGTATAAATAGTAGCTTTGTGTGTAAGGCCGGGCTCTCTAAAATGTACCTGATCATCAATTACTCCCGGCAAAAGTAATTTACCTTTAGCATCAATCACTTCGTCAGCCTCTTCTCCGGACAAGTCATCACCGATTTTATCGATAATCTGACCTCTTATGAGTACATCACCGATAAATTGCTTGCCTTCATTTACTATCTTTGCCTGAGTTATTAAAGTGGTTTTCATATTTGATTGCTATTGAGGACTACCATACATTTACTAGCATCAAATTTCACTGTTTCCCAGCCAAGGGACAAGCATTGCACAAAATTTATGGACGCTACACCTTCATTTGAAAATTTCAAACTCAATAAACAACTACTCAACGCTATAGATGACCTTGGTTATCAAAAGCCTTCACTTATACAGGAAAAGGCCATTCCGCTGATCACGGCAGGCCATGATGTAATGGGAGTTGCCCAAACCGGCACGGGAAAAACGGCCGCTTTTGTATTACCAATTTTGATGAAGGTAAAATATGCCCAGGGCAACGACCCACGAGCCCTGATCGTTGCACCCACACGGGAGCTTATTCTTCAAATAGAGCAAAATGTAAAAGAGCTTGCCAAATATACTGACCTGAGGCATGTGGCAGTTTATGGTGGTATAGGCCCCAAAACACAGATTGAACAAATTGAAGCCGGGGTTGATATTCTATTGGCAACACCAGGCCGTTTTATGGATATTTACCTTAAAGGTCATATAAATACCAAACAGATAAAAACATTGGTATTAGATGAGGCAGATAAGATGATGGACATGGGTTTTATGCCTCAGATAAGAAAGATACTAGAGGTTATTCCTGTTAAGCGCCAAAACCTCCTCTTTTCTGCTACCATGCCGGAGAAAGTGGTAAAACTTTCTGAAGAGTTTTTAGAGTTTCCTGAAGTGGCAGAAGTTACTCCTCAAGCCTCTACCGTAAGCACAATTGATCAGGTGTTATATCAGGTGCCTAATGTAAAAACTAAAATCAGGTTCTTAGAACACCTTCTTCAAAATGAAGAGTTAAGCAGGATTATGGTTTTTACCAAAACGAAAACCACGGCCGACAATGTGTTTAAATATTTAGAGAGAAAAGGCCTCGGCCCGGTGCGGGTTATCCATGGCAACAAAGGCCAGAATAGCAGAATCAATGCTATCAACCAGTTTAGGGAAGGTGAATTACGTATTCTGGTGAGTACAGATGTTACCGCTCGTGGTATTGATATAAGCATGGTTACTCATGTAATTAACTTTGACGTTCCTATTATCTACGAAGATTATGTACACAGAATTGGGCGTACAGGTCGGGCCGAAAATGATGGGATCGCCATAACTTTTGCCAACAAAGCTGAGATGCATCACATTGGGAACATCAGTAAACTCATACAGCAACAAATACCAGAAGAAAAGCTGCCGGCCGAAGTTGAAGTAGCTCCCACCGATCGCAACGAGCAACGAGAAATTGATTTTGAACTTGATCAGATCAAAAGAAAAAATGACCCTAATTTTAAAGGTGCTTTTCACGAAAAAAAGAGAAAGTTTAGAGACGATAAAAAGAGGAAGCCTGTAAAGAATAAAAGGAGGAGACGATAGGCCGATTTTACCTCCTTTTTCATAAAAAAATTATTGTCTCCCGTTGCTTTTAGAATTAATCCTTATTTTCATCAGAATTGATTTTACAATTAAAACCTTCATTTAATATAACATGAAATATATTTTTATCTCATTACTCCTGTTAATAGCAAATTATCCTGCACAGTCTCAATCAGATGAGGCTATGATTAGGAAAATTTACAATCAGGCACTTACAAAAGGCGAGTCATACGAAATGCTTGACTATCTCAGCAATGAAATTGGTGGGCGATTAAGCGGCTCGCCACAAGCTGCAGCTGCCGTAGAGTGGAGTCGCCAAAAAATGATAGCGTATGGTTTTGATACCGTATACCTACAGGAAGTTATGGTACCTCATTGGGTACGCGGAAAACAGGAAGTAGCACATGTCGTAAATTCAAAAAGGCTGGGCAATATGGACATGACCATTTGTGCCATCGGTAATTCTATAGGAACAGGTGCCCAGGGAGTGCAGGGTAAAATCGTTGAGGTCAAGGATTTCGAATCGTTAGAAAAACTGGGTAAAAAGAACCTGGAAGGCAAAATTGTCTTCTTCAACCGACCATTTGACCAAACCCAAATTCACACCTTCAAAGCCTATGGAGGGGCTGTTGATCAGCGTGTCTATGGAGCCTCTGAAGCAGCAAAGTATGGAGCTATAGGAGTTGTAGTTAGATCTATGGCCTCTAACATTGACGATGTGCCACACACAGGTACTTTAAGGTATAGTGATGAGCAGCCAAAAATTCCCGCGGTGGCTATAAGCACCATAGATGCTGAAACACTCAGTCAGGCATTAGAGATGGAGAGCGATATGGAATTTTATTTCGAAACACACTGCGAAATGCTTCCAGACGTACTTTCTTACAATGTAATTGGAGAGCTTAAAGGCTCTACGAAACCAAACGAATATATTGTAGTAGGTGGCCACTTAGACTCGTGGGATTTAGGTGATGGCTCGCATGATGATGGAGCAGGCTGTGTACAGTCTATAGAAGTCTTGCGGATTATGAAAGAACTCAATTACAAACCCAATCACACCATACGCGCAGTCATGTTTATGAATGAGGAAAACGGCATGCGTGGTGGAAATAAATATGCTGAAATAGCCAAAGAAAAAGGAGAAACACACGTGGCGGCCTTAGAATCTGACAGCGGTGGTTTTACACCAAGAGGATTTAGAACCACTGGTGGTGATGAGGTAAAACAACAATTGAAAGCCTGGAGCGTACTGCTTGAGCCATACGGATTACATGATTTTTCTCAACCTGGTGGTGGTGCAGATATAGGCCCATTGGCAGAGCAAGGCACGGTACTTTTTGGCTTGCAACCAGATAGCCAGCGATATTTTAATTACCATCACACAACTTCTGATACTTTTGACAAGGTAAACAAACGTGAGCTTGAGTTAGGCGCTGCCGCCATGACATCTCTGGTTTACCTCATCGATAAAAATGGTTTGTAATGAATAAAATAAAAACCGCACTCACCGACATGCTGGGTATCGATTACCCAATAATTATGGCCCCTATGTTTTTGGTATCAAATGCAGAAATGACCATAGAAGCAACCAAAGCTGGAATTACCGGAGCTATTCCTGCCTTAAACTATCGTACTGACGAGGCTTTTAGGGAGGCTTTAAATAAAATTAAGAAAGAAGCTCAAGGCCCTTTCGGAATAAATTTGATTGCCAACAAGTCTAATTACAGACTTGAGGAGCAGCTGCAAACTTGCATAAACCTCAAAGTCGATTTCATCATCACCTCATTAGGAAGTCCGGAAAGGATCATAAACGAATGCCACAAGGTAGGTATAAAAGTTTTTTGTGACGTTACAGATGTAAAATATGCAAAGAAGGTAGAATCACTGGGTGCTGATGCCATTATCGCAGTGAACTCAGAAGCAGGAGGGCATGCAGGACCGATGAAGCCCACTGAGCTTATACCTTTATTGAAAGAAAACTGTAATATACCGGTTATATCTGCCGGTGGAGTGGGTAATGGTCAGCAGTTTAAAAAAATGCTTGATTTGGGAGCTTGTGGTATTTCAATGGGCTCACCTTTTATCGCTACAACAGAAGCTGGCGTTTCTACAGATTATAAGCAAGCGATAGTCGATTATGGTGCAAAAGACATAGTGATGACTAATAAATTATCCGGCACACCATGCACGGTAATTAACACTCCTTATGTACAGGAGATTGGCACCGACCAAAATTGGCTTGAGCGCATACTCAATAAAAACAAAACCTTAAAAAAGTATGCCAAGATGCTCACCTTCTATAAAGGTATGAAATCACTGGAAAAAGCGGCTTTTGGGGCGACTTATAAAACATTGTGGTGTGCAGGCCCATCCATAGAATATGTAAAAGAAATAAGGCCCGTAAAAGCCATTGTAGAAGGCTTAATTGAAGAATATCATACTGTAGCAGAACAAAGCTCAGTAAACTAAAAGATGTATTTTGTACCAATAAAAAAGGGAGCCAAAGGCTCCCTTTCAGGTTTACAGGTTGCGCAATTCAGCGCGTGACCGACTCGTTTGCCGATCATGTTTTTCCACACTTTTTATCGTGTAGATCACTTCTCTAAGTTGTACTTTAGGTTTAGGTTGAAATTTATTTCGTACAAGAGAAGAGTATTTCTTTGTCCCTTCAAATCAACTTCAATAACTATATCTTACTAGCCACGCAATTTGCAGAATTTTATTTTAAATTTCGAATTAATTTCAGCTCTAATCTTACGCGATTTTGCAGGGATAAGAATTTAATATTGAAAATATGTGGCCTCAGTTAAAAAAAATCGCTGATTTAAGCGGTTAAAATATTACATGATCGGTTCAAAAAAAATTAAAATTTTTTCACCAAATCTGTGTTTGATTTAAACCAAATTATTGGCTAACTCTGTCAATCAACTAATAAATCAATCATTTTGCTTTCTATAGAGTCTAAATTACCAACCAGCAGCACCTCGATTTTCGCTGTGATGTCTAAAATGGCAGCTGATCATGGAGCCATCAACCTATCTCAAGGCTTCCCCGATTTTCCCGTTTCATCTGAGCTCATAGGTTTAGTCAACAGAAACATGCAAAATGGGCATAATCAATATGCCCCGATGCCCGGCTTACCCTCTCTAAGAAAAACCATTGCCAAAGTCATTGATGACTCTTACAACTATGAAGTAGACTTTGAGTCTGACATTACGGTCACTTCCGGGGCAACAGAAGCATTATTTGCATCGATATCTGCTATCGTAAAACCCGGAGATGAAGTCATCATATTCGATCCTGCTTATGACAGCTACGCACCTGCTGTAAGACTAGCGGGAGGTAAACCCGTTCATATTGCTTTACAGGCCCCATCTTACGCTATCGACTGGACAAAGGTGGAAAGAATTATTAGCAAAAAGACCACTTTAATTATTATCAATACTCCGCATAATCCAACGGGTGCCACACTTTCGGAGAAAGACATGCTTTCTTTACAAAAGGTGGTACTTGAGAATGAGCTTTTCTTGATAAGTGATGAAGTTTATGAACGTATCACATTTGATAATGTAAAGCATGAGAGCGTATTACGATACCCGGAATTAGCTGCCAGAAGTGTAGCTATATTTTCCTTTGGCAAGACGTTTCATGCTACAGGTTGGAAGGTAGGTTATGCAGTAGCTCCGGCAAATCTTACTGCAGAAATCAGAAAGATACATCAGTATCTTACGTTTAGTGTCAATACACCCGTTCAACATGCACTGGCTGAGTATATGACGGAGGAAACGAATTATCTAAATCTCGGCTCTTTCTATCAGAAAAAAAGAGACTTTTTTGTAAACAGACTCAAAGACAGTCGGTTTGAAGTATTGCCTTGCCATGGCACTTACTTTCAGTTACTGTCATACAAACAAGTAGCTGATATGCCTGAGAAAGAAATGGCTGAGCACCTCACTAAAGAATTTGGCGTGGCCTCAATCCCCACTTCTGCATTTTATGAAAATGAGAACGACAATGGTGTTTTGAGGTTTTGCTTTGCCAAATCTGAAGAAACACTAGAAAAAGCAACCGGCATACTATGCAAGATTTAAAAATTACACTCATACAATCAGAGCTTTACTGGCAAAATACGGCTGCTAACCTCGCCATGTTTGAAGAGAAAATCTGGCAGATAGAGGAGCAGACTGATCTTATCATTTTACCTGAAATGTTTTCGACCGGTTTTAGCATGGAGTCGGAAAAGCTGGCTGAACCCATGAATTTCACCACCTTTAAGTGGATGAAACAAATGGCTGAACAAACTAAAGCAGCCATAACGGGCAGTGTGATTATTAAAGAAGGAGATAAACACTACAATCGACTTATTTTTATGCAGCCGGATGGTCAGTATCATACCTACGATAAGCGCCATCTTTTTAGAATGGCTAATGAAAATGACCATTTTTCCGGAGGTGATCAAAAGCTGATAGTAGAATGGAAAGGGTGGCGCATTTTTCCTTTGGTCTGCTACGATTTGCGTTTTCCTGTTTGGAGCAGAAATAATTACATCACTGACCTGCACCGCATGAATTTTGACCTTGTATTATTCGTAGCCAACTGGCCTGCCGCCCGCGTAAGTGCATGGGATATTTTGCTTAAAGCTAGAGCGGTAGAAAATCTGTGCTACAGCGCTGGACTAAATCGGGTGGGTAGCGATGGATCAGGCATAGATTACAACGGGCACTCAGCCATCATCGATTTTAAAGGTGCGGAAATGGCTCAGCTGGAAGATAAAGAGGTTATAAAAACAATTAACTTATCCGGTCAGGAATTACTCAAATACAGAAAAAAATT
>NZ_SMMD01000555.1:2611-3956 GCF_009711475.1 Fulvivirga aurantia | reverse complement strand
GTCTATTTTAGTTTCGAAATCTAGGGTTTTAGCAGGTGAAATTACTGCAATCATAATTTTTCTATTTTATAATAATAACCTGTTTAATAGGCTTTAGTTTAGTTCAAATCAGCAGAATCTAATTTACCAGCGACAAATGCGGTTGACCAAGCAGCCTGAAAATTAAATCCTCCGGTAATGCCATCGACATCTAAGACCTCTCCGGCAAAATACATTCCTGGCACTTTTCTGCTTTCCATGGTCTTGAAGTTTACATCCTCAAGAGCAACGCCACCGCACGTCACAAACTCTTCTTTAAAAGTAGTTTTGCCTTTTACGTCATACTGGTCATTAATCAAGACATTGACCAATTTATTAAATGACTTCTTATCGAGATCAAGCCATCTTTTTTCTTGATCTGCCTGTATTTTGTCAAGTAGAAAACTCCATAATCTACCTGGGATTGCTTCAATTGGATTGTAATTAGATATCTTCTTTTTGCTATCCCGCACCTCACCCAAAAAACCTCTAAGCTCTTCTTCAGAGCTATAGCCTGACCAATTGACCTGTACTTTAAAGTCATAATTTTTATCATACAACTCTCTGGCACCCCAGGCAGATAGTTTCAATACTGCAGGGCCGCTCATGCCCCAGTGCGTAATGAGCAATGGACCGGTATATTGCAGTTTTGACCCTACGATTTTTACTGAAGCATCATTTACACTCAGACCCATCAGCTTGGTTATAGGATTACCGGGCATGTTAAATGTAAATAGCGATGGCACAGGAGGTTTAATCTCATGCCCTAAATCACTCAGCCATTTAAAGCCTTCTAATTTTGGACTCCCACCAGAGGTGATGATCACTTTATCAAACTGTCTCACCTGCCCACCTACCTCAAGCTCAAAACCTTTCTCTATGATATTAATTCGTTTTACCGGGCTTTTAAGTAGTATTTCTATATCTAATTGAGCGGCTTCTTTATTGAAGCAATCGATAATTGTTTGAGAACTGTCTGAGACAGGAAACATTCGATTATCCGCTTCTGACTTAAGTTTCACGCCTCTACCTTCAAACCACTCAATTGTGCTTTTTACATTAAAATGGCCAAAACACTTTTTAAGTTGATTAGCACCTCTAGGGTAATGTTTGGTCAGGTCAGATATGTTTGGAGCATTGTGTGTCACATTGCATCGGCCACCTCCGGAGACTTTTACTTTCTGAAGTACTTTACTGGTTTTCTCAAAAATCGTGACTTGCGCATCAGGATGATGCCGCTTGCATGAAAAGGCCGCAAAATAACCGGCTGCACCTGCTCCTATGACTGCTATTTGCATTGACTAAACTTTTATCAAAGTAGCCGCAA
>NZ_SMMD01000555.1:0-2422 GCF_009711475.1 Fulvivirga aurantia | reverse complement strand
TTTAAAGCTCAGAATGTACGGATAATCAGAGAGTGAGCGACATCAGCTTTAAAAAATTAAAGCCCGAAGGTATCCGGGCTTTATAGATATGGTTGCTATTGGATGATAAAGAGGACTTACCTCACTCCTACCAATGCGTCATTGGCCACTTTTGAGTTGTACTCCTGAGCGAGGCTCTTATAGTTTACGATATCTATGATGGAACCAATAAAACACAGACCCAGCGTTAGTAGATAAAGGATACCCAAGCCAATTTGGTCTACATAAAACCTCTGAAGCCCTGGTATTACAAAAAGACCAACCAATGCAATGATTAAAACAGTCTGTGGATCACGTCTTCTCGCTCTGTAGATATGAGCAAACGTTTCGAGTTGCTTCTCTTCAAGCTCTTTGGTGATGTTGTGTATATAACTTAACTCTTCGCCTGTAACTTCCGGTAGGTAATTCAATATTCTGTTCATGATTTATTCTATTTATTTGAGTTTATAATTTTTATACAATAATGAGGCAGATCTATATAGCAAGAGCACTACAGCTACCGCGCCCAGTGGGTGTGTTTTAAAGGAAAGTAAAAACTCGCCTCTAAACAGGTATCCTATAGAGTGACCGAGGCCACAACCAGGGCAAAAATCAAGCGCTAGCAGACTCAAAGGACAAATACTGATATGTGATCTCGTAGGGTCTAGAATAGCCAGTACCAATAAAGCCACTAGCCAGATTAAGGCCTCCCTCGTTTTCCACAGATATGTAATTGACTTTGTCATGCTATCAAATCGTTGCTCACCTGTTTTGACTATGACTAGCTTCAGGCTGTTACAAAAAATCTTAAAATTTTTTTTGACAAGGTTTCAGAGAGGACAGAACCAAAATATATTAATTAATTTGTAACAGCTTAGTAACCACTCATGTCTAAATAAACATATGGCCGAAAAGGAGGATCACGTATATATTAATCAAGTACTAGATGGTGATATGTCAGCTTTTGCGTGGCTGGTAGACAAGCACAAGCAAAATGCCTATACGCTGGCTTTAAAAATAGTTAAGAATGAATACGATGCTGAAGAGGTGTCACAAGATGCATTTCTGAAGGCTTTCAAGGCATTGAGCAAGTTCAAGCAAGAGTCAAGTTTTTCTACCTGGTTGTATAGAATTGTTTATAATACGGCATTATCAAAAATAAAAAAGAAGCAATTAGACACCACCCCCATTGAAGATGGGCACCATAATATCACTATGGGTAAACTGACAGAAAGCATGACTGGGCTGATTGCAGAAGATAGAAAAAAGTACCTCAAATTGGCCATCAATAAACTTGGAGATGAGGAAGCTGTTTTAGTAAATTTATATTACACAGCAGAGAAGGACATGACAGAAATCGCCCAGGTAATGGACATGAGTCATGTAAATGTGAGGGTAAAGCTATCTCGCGTTCGTAAAAAGCTTTACACCATTTTAGAGCAACTTTTGAAAGGGGAAATTAGAAATATTGTATGATGAAGAAGGAAGAAGAAAAATTTGATGAGTTGTTGAAATCAATGATGCGGGAAGGTGAATTATCGAACCCTCCCAGCAATAATTTCACTCAGGAAACTATGCTCAACATAGCAGCATGGAAAAGTAAAAAACAGAGAATAGAAAAAAGACTTGCCTTACTACTCATGGCAGCTGGTGGTTTGGGTATAATCTTAGTTTCGCTATTAATAGCCTGGTCAAATGGTTGGCTAGCTTATGCTGGAGTTAAACTTACCGGCATACTTAGCCCGCTTTTAGCATTACTCCCATTTGATGTACCTCCTGTATTTTTAGTTCTTTTGGTGCTACACTTTGTGCTAATCAGAGCAATCTTTGCGGCTTTTCTTATCAATAAATCATATTTCAACATCGGTAAATTTAGATTAGGATAAACTTACAAAACCTCTCTGCCGTATAGATTTAGCATCTATGCGGCATTTAATTATCATTATTATATGTTGTAGCTACCAACAGCTTTACGCTCAGGTACCTGCTGTAAATCCGTTTTTGATACCCGATTCATTATCTGAAGCGTCTCACATAAGGTTACCAAGGCTTCAAGGTTTTAGTAAATATTACTGGAACCAGAATTGGCATATAGGAAACATATACTTCGACAATGGCCAGTGTTTAAAGGGTTATTACATCCGTTACGACATACTAAAAAATCAGCTAGAAATTATTGTAGACAATCAATATAAGTATCTCATACACAATAATATAGAACGGTTTGAGTGGTATAACCCTCAAAGACTTTTAGCGTGCAAATTTGTAAATACATCTTATTACGATTTCAAAAAGGAACCACTCACGGGTTTCTTAGAAGTAATAGCCGATGGACACATGCAGTTACTCAAAAGGCGCTTTGTGTATGCTTTGAAAAAAGGCACTTCACCTACCCTGGTAAATG
>NZ_SMMD01000408.1:188-2419 GCF_009711475.1 Fulvivirga aurantia | reverse complement strand
AAATTTCAAACCAATTGTGATGCTCCAGGCGAGCTTATCATTTTTAGCACTTGTTTTTATATCAGTCGTATTTGTAGGTTGTGGTAGTGATGATGGAGGTGACGAGCCTCAACCAGACCTTTGTGCTGATGTTACCATTGCATTTGACCTCAATCAAACTGGTTGTAATGAAGTGACTGTTGAGAACACCACTGGTGGAGAAGGAGCTTATGAGTTTTCTATAGATGGCACTACTTTTCAGTCAAGTGCTGAATTCTCCGGTGTAGCTAGTGGTGCTAACTCGATTATTGTAAGAGATGCCAACGGATGTGAGGCTACGCAAAGCATTACGATAGAAGAAGTAAATATCACTTTCGACCTTGAGCAAACAGGTTGTGACGAGATCACCGTTCAAAATATTACCGGTGGTGAAGGTGCTTACGAGTTTTCTATAGATGGTTCTACCTTCCAATCGGCAGCTGAATTTTCTGGCGTAGCTAGCGGAGCTAACACAATTACTGCAAGAGACGCAAATG
This sequence comes from Fulvivirga aurantia, assembly GCF_009711475.1. Lineage (GTDB taxonomy): Bacteria > Bacteroidota > Bacteroidia > Cytophagales > Cyclobacteriaceae > Fulvivirga > Fulvivirga aurantia. The sequence continues at coordinate 1,904 of NZ_SMMD01000408.1, read as the reverse complement.
GTTGCGAAGCTACCAAAAGCATTACTATCGCTGAAGAGTTATCACTTACAGCTACTGCAGATGCCTATACAATCACCGTAGAAGCAGCAGGTGGTGTTGGTCCTTTCCAATATTCAATTGATGACAAAGCGACTTTCCAAACGGAAACAACTTTTGAAGTTGAAGAAGAAAAAGATTATACCATAGTAGTAAAAGACGAAAACGGCTGTGAGGCAACTGTTACAGTTACTGCAGATGAAGTAACCACTACAACTGATTCAAGAGATGGTCAGACGTATAAAGTAGTAAAAATCGGTACACAAATCTGGTTTGCATCACATTTTAATTACCAGCCAGAGAGTGGTTTAAATGGTTATTATGATAATGATTCGGTACAGTATGCAACAGAATATGGACGTCTTTATAGTTGGACTGTAGCGAAAGAAATAGCTCCTCAGGGGTGGAGATTGCCGACAAAAACAGAGTTTCAGGAACTTCTTGAAATATACTCGACAGAAACAGAGGCTGCCCAAGCTTTGGCTGTAGGAGGTGCCACAAACTTCAATTTTGTTTTAAGTGGAACTTATTATTCTGCATTTGATGATTTTGATAACATTAACATGGTTGGTTACTTATGGTCATCTTCTGAAAACGAGTCTGATTTAGATAGAGCCTTTGGTCTTACAATTGAACCAGAATTTTCCTCAATTGAATTGAGCGGAAATTTTCTCAAAGAGAGATGGCTTTCCGTAAGGTTTGTTAAAGAATAGAGGTTTATATATTATCATGATTAGAGCAATTATTGTAATTCCCCCCACTGGTCGTAGCGTCCGCTACGACCAAAAGTGATGATTATAATATAGGTTACAATTAGCAGTACCAATAAAAATGTCCATAAAAGCACAAACTCATCGTTTGTGCTTTTTTACATACATAGCGGAGGCACCACTGGTCGTAGCGTCCGCTACGACTATAAAACATTACAATAGCCTAAATTTATTTTTTACGTTATGGGTAGAAAGTACGCCATCAGAGATCAACAGGCACTTCACTTTGTGACCTTCACGGTTGTCAATTGGATTGACTTATTTATAAGAGACGAATACAAACAGATAATAGTTGATAGTCTAGATTATTGTATTGAAAACAAAAACTTAAATGTGCATGCCTATTGCATTATGACAAGTCATGTACATTTGATTCTCAGTGTAAACCACAGTGGCAACTTGTCTCATGTGATCAGAGATTTTAAAAGTTTTACTTCTACAAGTCTTAAAAATGCAACTAAAGAGAATTCAGTTGAGAGCAGAAAAGAGTGGTTACTATGGATGATGGAAAGAGCTGGCAAGAAAAATAGTAGAAATTCTGGCTTTCAATTCTGGCAACAGCATAACCACCCTATCCAGTTAGATACCAATGAGTTGATGGATCAAAGGCTCGAGTATGTACATAATAATCCGTGTGAAGCGGGCTTTGTAGATGATCCTTGTGCGTGGACATGGAGCAGTTGTTCGAGTTATCAAAGAGGAGTTGCAAGTCCTATACCTCTGGTTTATATAGAATAACAGGAAGCATTATTCTAAATAACATGGGTCGTAGCGGACGCTACGACCAGGCAGATTTAATACAAAATACAATAAGCAGTACCAATAAAAATGTCCAAAAAGCACAAACACCTCGTTTGTGCTTTTTCACTTTCCCCTTGTTAGTGTTGTCACCAACAAGCCAAATATAAGT
>NZ_SMMD01000408.1:0-178 GCF_009711475.1 Fulvivirga aurantia | reverse complement strand
AGAGTGGTTACTATGGATGATGGAAAGAGCGGGTAAGAAGAATATTAGAAATTATGGCTTTCAATTATGGCAACAGCATAATCACCCTATCCAGTTAGATACCAATGAATTGATGGATCAAAGACTAGAATATGTACATAATAATCCATGTGAAGCGGGCTTTGTAGATGATCCTTGT
>NZ_SMMD01000850.1 GCF_009711475.1 Fulvivirga aurantia | reverse complement strand
GTCTTTAACAATCTAATAACAACTTATAAATCTGTATCATTGCCTACTTTTTATTTTCTTTGCGCAAATACTAAACTAAACAAGCATGGCAAGAATTCTTACGGGTATACAAAGCACTGGCCGCCCTCATTTAGGCAATATTTTGGGTGCGATTATCCCTGCAATTGAACTTTCTAAGCAAAAAGACAACGAATCATTTTTCTTTATTGCTGACCTTCACTCACTTACAACTATAAAAGATGCTGAAGTCAGAAGAGAAAATGTAAATGCCACTGCCGCAGCTTGGTTAGCATTTGGCTTCGACACAGCAAATAATCTATTCTACAGACAATCAAGAATTCCTGAGGTTTGCGAGCTTACCTGGTACCTCAATTGTTTTACGCCCTACCCTATGTTGGCCAATGCGCATTCTTTTAAGGAAAAGTCTGATAAGCTGGCCGATGTAAATGCAGGCCTTTTTACCTACCCGGTATTGATGGCTGCAGATATAATTTTATATGATGCTGACTTTGTACCGGTAGGTAAGGATCAAAAGCAGCACCTCGAAATGACAAGAGACATCGCTAGTACTTTTAATCATCGATATGGCGACACCTTTGTGCTTCCTGAGGCTAAGATTGATGAGAACGTAATGACCATACCGGGGATTGATGGTCAGAAAATGAGTAAGTCTTACAACAATACGATTGATATTTTTCTTCCAGATAAGAAATTACGCAAAGTGGTAATGTCGATAGTAACTGACAGCACACCAATGGAAGAGCCTAAAAACCCGGATAATTGTAACGTTTTTGCTTTATACAGCCTTTTGGCTTCTGAACAAGAAATAAAGGAAATGCGCCATAATTATGAAGGGGGAAATTATGGCTATGGGCATGCCAAACAAGCATTATTTGAATTGATTGTCGAAAAATATGCTGAACCAAGAAAGCTTTTCAATCATTATATGGAAAACCCAGACGCTTTAGAGTCCAAGCTAAAAGAGGGTGAAGAAAAAGCTAAGGTAATTGCTACGGAAGTACTCAATAGAGTACGTGGTAAAGTAGGTTATTTATAAATATTGGTCATTTCCGATGAGCATAAAAAAAGCGCTTAAATTAATTTTAAGCGCTTTTTTTATGACAACTAGCTTCTATTATTTTTTACCTAGCTCCCAGACTATTTCTTTCTGCTCTTTCCCAATTTGTAAAACAATTCGAGTAGGCTTGGGCAGCAGTACTAGTTTAGTTTCATTACTGGCATAATCGTCAACTTCAACATAAACGCCTTCAGTGTAATCGGCCTCATATCCTTCTTCTACTTTCTTAACCTTATTTGGTAAATAAGCTATAGGCAAAAGCACATCACTATCCGGACAATATTCATCGTGTACTTCGTGTAAAGCATCTTCAAGATAGCTTCCATACTTTTCTAAAAACGAATCTTCAAGGTCGTGTAACTCTTCTTCGAGCTTATCATACTCACTATTGTTATACTCAGTATTGCTAAGTATTATTTTCTTTTCGATCAACTCGGTAAGATCACTATCAAGCGCCTTTTCGTCTATCATTATTGTGGTCGGTTAGTGTATTTGCAAATGTGTTGGGTTGTATAGAAACATCCAAAAATATTCTCTTAAATCTACTTGAGTTAATGTTTTTATAATGTCTTCAAACCGTTATTTTTACAAAAAAACAATAAAAAACCACTATGGATCAAGATTTTTTGCCAATCAACGGCACAGACTATTTAGAGTTTTATGTAGGTAATGCAAAGCAATCAGCTATGTACTATCAAACTGCCTTTGGCTACGAGCTTGTAGCTTATGCAGGACCGGAGACTGGTTTAAGAGATCGTGCTAGCTATGTACTTAAGCAAGATAAAATAAGGCTTGTACTCACGTCTTCTATTGTGCAGGACTCTCCTGTTTCTGACCACGTAAAAAAACACGGTGACGGTGTAAAAGTACTAGCCCTTTGGGTAGATGACGCAAAGAAATCATTTGAAGAAACTACAAGCAGAGGAGCCATAGCCGTGGAAGAACCACGCACAATCAAAGATGAGCATGGTGAAGTTGTCGTATCAGCCATTCAAACCTATGGTGAAACAATACACAGGTTTGTAGAACGCAAAAATTACAATGGGGCTTTCTTACCGGGGTACATCAAAAAAGAAAGTGAACTGGAAGTAAAACCTATCGGCTTAAAGTATGTTGATCATTGCGTGGGTAACGTAGGCTGGGGAGAAATGAATAAATGGGTAGAGTTCTATGAGAAAGTTATGGGATTCAGCCTACTTATAACTTTTGATGATAAAGACATTTCTACCGACTATACAGCACTGATGTCTAAGGTTGTTTCTAATGGTAACGGATATATTAAATTTCCGATAAACGAACCAGCAGAAGGAAAGAAAAAATCACAAATTGAAGAATACCTTGATTTCTATAATGGAGCAGGTGTACAACATATAGCGATTGCAACTGACGACATCATTCATACAGTTTCTGAGTTACGCAAAAGAGGTGTAGACTTCCTGAGAGTTCCGGAAACTTACTATGAAGACCTTACTGATCGTGTTGGAGAAATAGAAGAAGACATAAAGCCTTTGAAAGACCTTAACATTTTGGTTGACAGAGATGAAGAAGGTTATTTGCTACAAATTTTCACGAAGCCAGTACAAGACAGACCCACGTTATTTTACGAAATCATACAGCGTAAAGGCGCTAAATCTTTCGGTAAAGGAAACTTCAAAGCATTATTTGAAGCTATCGAGAGAGAGCAGGAATTAAGAGGAAACCTTTAAATATAACTGGTAAATTATATGAGCGAAATAAAAGAAAAGGCACAAAAGTGGCTTAACAGCAATATTGATGATAATTCTAAAGCAGAAATAGAGCAGCTTCTCAAAAATGATGAGGCACTTACAGAAGCTTTTTATAAAGACCTGGAATTCGGAACAGGTGGTTTGAGAGGCATAATGGGTGTAGGATCAAACAGAATGAATCGCTACACTGTAGGCATGGCAACTCAAGGTCTTTGCAATTATTTAAAAAAGACTTATCCATCTGAGCAAATCAAAGTCGCAATCGCTCATGATAGCAGAAATAACAGCAGGTTTTTCGCAGAGTCTGTGGCTGCTGTTTTTTCTGCTAATGATTTTAAAGTATACCTTTTCGATGCCTTGAGACCAACTCCTGAGCTATCTTTTGCTATAAGACATCTAGGTTGCCATAGCGGTATTGTACTCACGGCCTCACACAATCCCAAGGAATATAACGGATACAAAGCTTATTGGAATGATGGCGCACAAATAGTTGCTCCTCACGATAAGAACATCATAAATGAAGTAAAAAAAATAGGCTCTATAGATGAGGTTAATTTCAACAAAAAAGATGAGCTAATACAACCTATCGGTGAAGATGTAGACAAAGCGTATTTGGCCGAAGTCAAAAATCTATCACTTAGCCCGGAAGCAATTGCTGAAAATAGCGACTTAAAAATTGTTTACTCGCCTATTCATGGCACTGGAGCTACATTAGTGCCAAAGTGCTTAGAAACGTTTGGTTTTAAAAATGTGACTGTAGTTGAAGAACAGGTAGAGCCAAATGGCAATTTCCCTACAGTGGTATATCCAAACCCTGAGGAAGCTGAGGCTTTAAGCTTGGCTCTAAAAAAAGCCGAAGATATTGATGCTGACTTAGTGATGGCCACAGATCCTGATGCGGACAGAGTAGGTATTGCAGTAAAGAATCTTGAAGGTGAGTTTCAGTTGCTCAATGGAAACCAAACTGGCAGTTTGTTGATGTATTATGTCCTCGAGCGCTGGTCTGAACTTTCTAAAATAAAAGGTGATGAGTTTGTGGTAAAAACAATCGTAACCTCAAACCTTATGGACAAAATTGCCGAAACCTACAATGTGCCATGCTACAACACACTTACAGGATTTAAGCATATTGCTAGTGTAATAAAGGAGCAGGAAGGCAAAGCTAAATTTATCGTAGGTGGTGAAGAAAGTTATGGTTACCTCATTGGCGATTTCGTTAGGGATAAAGATGCTGTTGCTTCTTGCGCAATGATTGCCGAAATGGCTGCTTATGCAAAATCGAAAGGGCAAACGCTTTTTGAGATGATGATTGATATGTATGCCAAATTTGGTTTTTATAAAGAAACACTCATTTCTATCACCAAAAAGGGCAAAAAAGGTGCTGAAGAAATAAGTGAGATGATGTCTGACTTCAGAACAAATCCACCGAAAAGTTTTGCTGGCTCTGAGGTTGTAAAAGTACTCGACTATTTGGCTCAAAAATCACATGATTTGGAAAGTAAGAGCTCAACGCCTATTGACTTGCCAGCATCAAATGTTTTACAATTTATAACCAAAGACGGGTATAAAATTTCTGCAAGACCTTCAGGTACAGAACCTAAGATTAAATTTTACATAAGCGTAAACACAAAACTTAAGGACAAAAACGATTTTCATCAGGCTGAAAAAGGTTTAAATGAAATTATTGAGTCGATAGAAAATGACCTTAGCGTCAGTTAATCAATTATTTTTATTAGATTGAATGATATTGTCAAGTTCTTAAGTGGCTGTAGCATTATACTTTGCACTCATAATCCTGGGCTTTGCCCTACTTATAAAAGGTGCTGACTTTTTGGTTAGTGGGGCTTCTTCGCTAGCCAAAAGGTTTAACATCTCTGAATTAGCCATTGGGCTCACAATAGTAGCTCTTGGCACATCAGCCCCTGAACTAGTCGTAAATATCATCTCTGGTTCACAAGGTTATAGTGAAGTTGTTTTTGGTAATATAATCGGCTCAAACATTTTCAATCTATTTCTTATTCTTGGGGTTGCCGGCACTATATATCCATTGGCAGTTCAGAAAAAGACTGTGTTACGAGAGCTACCCTTCCTCCTATTTGTAACGCTCATTCTTTTCTATCTAGTAAATGATTCGCTATTTCATAATGAGCCGCTCAACAAATCATCTTCAATCGATGGTTTTATACTTCTTGGCTTATTCATGGTCTTTCTGATTTATGTTTTCTACAACATGAAATCCGGTCTGGCCGAAGAAAACAACATTAAAATTTACACTCCACTTATTACTGGCCTTCGCATTGTTGGCGGACTTATTGGTCTGATCGTAGGTGGAAAACTTGTGGTTGACAATGCTGTTGAAGTGGCTAACATTTATGAGGTAAGCGAAAAGCTGATCGGCCTCACAATTATAGCCGCAGGAACATCGCTCCCAGAACTTGCTACCTCAGCAGTGGCCGCTTACAAAAAACAGGCAGATATAGCCATTGGCAATGTCGTAGGGTCAAATATTTTCAATATTTTATTGGTATTGGGTGTAAGCACAATGATCTCTCCCCTTCAATACAACAGTGAGCTCAACACAGACATGTACATGCTCATTGCCGGTACAGTTATGCTTTTGTTATTTATGTTTACCGTAAATAAAAAGAAACTTGATCGAAGAGAGTCATTTCTTTATCTTCTATCTTTCATAGGTTATATGATCTATCTATTTATAAGAAAATGACAACATCTTTAATCACCTTATTTGACCGTGATCTCGATAGGCTCAAATCAGAAGTTGAGCTGATTGATGATAAGAATTTATGGAAAGCCTGCTCCGGGGTAACTAATTGTGCAGGAAACCTCACACTTCACTTATGTGGCAACCTAAAACACTTTATAGGTTCCGTACTTGGCCAGACTGGCTATATAAGAGAAAGAGACAAAGAGTTTTCCGACAAAAACATTTCTAAGAACGACCTGTACAAAAATATTGAGGAAACAAAGAGGGTAATTAAAGCTACACTTACCAAAGTAAGCCCTGAAGACTTACAGTCTATTTACCCTATGCCGAGATGGGATCAAGAAATTAGTGTAGAATTCTTTCTGATTCACCTGCACTCACATTTAAACTATCACTTAGGGCAGATTAATTACATAAGACGAATTCTTACATACAGCTAATTGATTAATAGACCATTACCTACAAACAACATATTGAATTAAGCCATAATTAAGTGTTTTTGTAAGTCAAAATAGTATCTTTGCAGCCCAATGAAAAAAGTCGCTTTTTATACTTTAGGTTGCAAGCTAAACTTCTCAGAGACGTCTTCTATTTCGAGAATGTTTGAAGAAAAAGGGTATGCGAAGGTAGAATTTACCGACACACCCGATATCTTCATAATAAACACATGCTCGGTTACTGAAAACGCAGATAAGAAGTGCCGAAAAATAGTAAGAGAAGCACGAAAAATATCACCCAAAGCATATATCACCATTATCGGATGTTACGCACAGCTCAAGCCGAAAGAAATAGCTGAAATACCAGGCGTAGATGCCGTTTTAGGAGCTGCCGAAAAATTTAGGTTGATAGAGCTATTAGATGGTTTTGTACATACGGATGAGACCAAGGTACTCGCATCTGAAATTGAAGCCGCGACTACATTCAATAATGCATACTCCATTAATGACCGCACACGTACTTTCCTTAAGGTACAGGATGGTTGCGATTATAGCTGTACGTTTTGCACAATCCCTCTTGCAAGGGGCAATAGCAGAAGCGATACTATCGAAAACATCATGCAGTCGGCAAAAGAGATTGGAGAATCTGGTGTAAAAGAAATTGTGCTTACAGGTGTCAACACTGGCGACTTTGGTATCAGAAATGGCAAGAGAGAAGATAGATTTTTTGACCTGGTAAAAGCACTCGACACCATAGCCTCTATCGACCGTTTTAGAATATCATCTATAGAGCCAAATTTATTGCATGATGATATTATCGACTTTGTAGCAAATTCATCGAAATTCGTCCCGCATTTCCACATTCCACTTCAGTCCGGCTCCAATAGAATCCTCAAATTAATGAAAAGAAGATATTTGAGAGAGCTTTATACAGCACGAGTAGAAAAGATAAAAGCAACAATGCCTCACTGCTGTATTGGTGTAGATGTAATAGTAGGGTTTCCCGGAGAAACTGATGAAGACTTCATGGAAACTTACAACTACTTAAATGAGCTGGATATTTCATATCTGCATGTTTTTACATATTCTGAAAGAAGCAATACGCCAGCAGCAGAAATGGAAGAAGTTGTACCTATGAAAGTACGTCATGAGCGCTCAAAAATGCTAAGAAGCCTTTCTGAAAAGAAAAAGCGAAAGTTTTACGAAGAAAACCTAGACCGTACTGCCGAAGTGTTATTCGAAGAAGATATCTCTGACGGAAACATGCATGGTTTTACAGAAAATTACGTGCGTGTAGAAGCTAAGTACGACCCGGTTTTAATAAATGAAACGAGACTAGTAAGGCTTAAATCAATAAGCCCTACTGGGCATGTTGTTATAGAAGAGGCCGAGGAAGTTTTAGCTCATTAATCAAAGCTTTCTCCCCATTTACCAAAGAAGGCTATCTCTGATAAGTCTTTACGTTTTCTCTCGGCCATCTCAGATTCTTTCATATCATCATTTAGTTGATCAGGATCACCAATATACCCTACCATAGCAGCGGTTATAGGTTCAAATCCATCAGGAACATTAAGCTTTTCTCGTGCAACATCTGGTAATATCCCTGCCATTTGATGCACATATAGTCCCTCTTCAGTCGCCTGTACACACAAGTTACTCATTGCCGCTCCACAGTCGTACATGAAGTGTTTATTGTCTTTGCCATTGTGGCTAAAAGTTTTCTTTGCACATATAAATACCGCAACAGGAGCAGTTTTTGCCCACTTTTGATTAAACTCATTTAGCCCTTCAAAAAGATTTTCATAACTTTCTCCCTCTCCTTTAATACCTATTACAAAACGCCACGGCTGTTCGTTAAATGAAGAAGGTGCCCATCTCGCTGCTTCTAAAAGTTTGAGCAGTGTTTCCCTTTCAGGCATCTTATCATTAAATGCTCTCGGGCTCCATCTGTCAGATAAGTGTTTAAGAATTGAATACCTGGTGTTAGCTTTTTTTGTCATAATTATTCTTTCTTTGACAGTTCTAACAAACAGGATCTTATTTCGTTTTTATAAAATCACAGAAACATATGCTCCAAAAAAATCAAAAAGCTCCGGAATTTTCATTGCCATCAACCTCAGGGGAAACAGTAGAATTAAGCAAGATAGAAGGCCCTTTTATTCTTTATTTTTACCCTAAAGATAACACCAAGGTCTGCACCAAACAGGCTTGTGAGTTTCGAGACAATTTTGATGTACTAAAGGAACTAAATATAGCAGTTTATGGAGTCAGCACCGACTCAGTTAAAAAACACATCCGATTTAAAGAAAAAAATAATCTGCCGTTTGAGCTACTCTCCGATCAAGGAGGTAAAGTTTCCAAAAAGTATAAGGCCTATATCCCTTTTATCGGGATGAGTAAAAGAATCACCTATCTAATTGACGCTAACAAGCAAATTGTCGCTGGTTTTAGTGATTTGTTTAATGCTGAATCACATATTAAAGCTATGCTGAAGAATAAAGATTTAGTCTAAGAAACTATCATACCATCAGCGATTTCTAATTTTCGATCGGCCATATCAGCCAATTCTTCGTTATGAGTAACGATAACGAATGTTTGCTCAAACTCATCTCTGAGTCTAAAAAATAAATCATGAAGATCGCGCGCATTCGTTGAGTCTAAATTGCCACTTGGCTCATCCGCAAATATAATTGCAGGATCATTTATAAGTGCTCGGGCTACTGCTACGCGCTGTTGCTCTCCTCCGGAAAGCTCAGAAGGCTTGTGATCTTTACGACCTGCTACTCCAAGCTTGTCTAATAACTCTAGCCCACGTTTTTCAACATTTTTACCTTGTCCTATATATCCTGGAATACAGACATTTTCCAATGCGGTAAATTCTGGGAGCAAATTATGGAACTGAAATACAAAGCCTATTTGTTGATTTCTAAAACTTGCTTTTGCCTTACCGTTGAGAGCGCTTAGTTTCTTACCTCCCACTATTACCTCCCCAGAGTCTGGAGAGTCTAGTGTACCCAATATGTGCAAGAGAGTACTCTTACCAGCACCGGAAGCACCTACTATAGATACTATTTCCTTCTTCCTCACATGGAGATCGATTCCTTTTAAAACCGGAAGTTTACCGTAAGACTTTGTAACCGCTTCTGCTCTAAGCATATGTTGATTTTTTAGAGTTCCAAACTTAACAAAATGCTTTGTGATTTTGTGATTGCTTTAGATTTTAAACTAACCATTTCTTGAAATATAAGTCCAAAACGACTACTTTCGTGCAAAAATTTTTCAAGCATGAACATACACGAATATCAAGCCAAAGACATATTAAAAAAGTACGGAGTAAATGTTCAAAGGGGTATTGTTACAGACAACCCAGACAGAGCATTAGTTGCTGCAAAAGAATTGCATAACGAAACTGGTACAGATTGGTATGTATTAAAAGCTCAAATTCACGCAGGTGGTCGTGGAAAAGGTCAGGTAAAAGAAACAGGTTCTAACGGTGTGGTTTTGGCCAAATCTTTAGATGAAGTTACCGATAAAGCCAAAGCTATTTTGGGAGGAACATTAGTTACGCACCAAACTGGCGAAGAAGGTAAGAAAGTAAACAAGCTTTTGGTAGCTGAAGATGTATACTACCCTGGTGACTCTGAACCTAAAGAATACTACTTGAGTATTTTGCTTGATAGAGATAAGAAGTGTAATGTAATTATGGCTTCTACAGAGGGTGGAATGGACATTGAAGATGTGGCTGAAAAAACCCCTGAGAAAATCGTTAAAGAGTGGATCGACCCTTCTGTTGGTTTACAGGGATTTCAGGCAAGAAAAATTGCATTTGCATTAGGACTTGAAGGCAATGCTTTTAAAGGCATGGTTAAGTTTATTCACTCTCTTTACAATGCATATGAGGCAACTGACTCATCGATGTTTGAGATCAACCCTGTTTTGAAAACTTCAGACGACAAAATTTTAGCCGTAGATGCTAAAGTTAATCTCGATGACAACGCGTTGTTCAGACATAAAGACCTCTTAGAACTTAGAGATATCACTGAGGAAGACCCAGCTGAAGTTGAAGCAGGTAAATCAGGCTTGAGCTACGTTAAACTTGATGGTAATGTAGGCTGTATGGTAAACGGTGCTGGCCTTGCAATGGCAACTATGGACATAATCAAACTCTCAGGTGGTGAGCCGGCAAACTTCCTTGATGTAGGTGGTGGAGCCAACGCAGAAACTGTAGAGGCAGGCTTTAGAATCATCCTTAAAGATCAAAACGTTAAGGCAATCTTAATTAACATTTTTGGTGGTATCGTTAGATGTGACCGTGTAGCTAATGGTGTTGTAGAAGCCTATAAAAAGATTGGCAACATTGATATTCCTATCATTGTAAGACTTCAAGGAACAAACGCAGAAGAAGGTGCTAAAATCATTGAAGAATCAGGTTTAAAAGTTACATCAGCTATTTTGCTTAAAGATGCTGCTGATAAAGTAAAAGAAGTTTTGTCATAAGAATTCAAAACTGATGCACTCGTAGTTCAACTGGATAGAATACCAGATTTCGGCTCTGGGGGTTGAGGGTTCGAATCCTTCCGAGTGCACTTAAAAAGCGTCTTGTAATTTACAAGACGCTTTTTTATTTTAATCAACTTAGATGATTTAGTATAAAATCAGGTAATTTGTTAAATTGCTTATATAATTATAACCACTTGGGATGAGAGCATACTTACTAGTTCTATTTACAATACTAATTACTGCAGAAACTTACGCTCAAAGTTTTTACAATAGCCGTAGAGGTCGTGATGTGATTGTAAGCGTAGGTACAGGTGTTTCCTCTTATTTTGGCGATTTAAATGACCCTGGTGATATCATCGATACAGATTTGCATGTAAACCTTGGCGCTCAGTATTTTTTTACTAAACGAATTGCTGGTCGTGCAGAATTAAGCTGGTTTAAGTTAAGTGGTGATGATGCTAAATCTGATTCTGAGGGCAGAGTGAGGAGGAATTTATCGTTTACCTCTAGTAATTTTGAATTCAATGCAGTGGGAATCGTTAATGCCTTTGAATACGGACCTAGATTCTATCAAAGACCACAATTTAATGCCTATGGATTTGCAGGATTAGGTGTTATATATTTTAATCCTAAAGGTGAGCTAGACGGAGAGAAATACGCACTACAACCGTTACAGACAGAAGGCGTAGATTATTCTAGAGTTGCTCCTGTTCTTATTTACGGTGGTGGTGTTAAATACATGATCAACCCATTTACCAACATAGTTTTAGAAGCCGGATACAGACAAACCTTTACTGACTATTTGGATGATGTGAGCACAGAATATATTGCCAATTCCAGCTTTGAAGATCCCATTGCTGCCAGATTAGCTGATAGGCGCCCTGAAATCGGTTTACCAGTCCAAGAACCCGG
>NZ_SMMD01000917.1 GCF_009711475.1 Fulvivirga aurantia | reverse complement strand
GAGGCACTTAATAACCGGCTTATCCTGTATTGGTTATTTTAATTGATTAAATTGCGGCCATGCAAATAGGACAGTACCACGAGCTAGAAGTTGGCAAAGAAGTAGATTTTGGTTTTTATCTTAATTCTGAAGTTGGAGAGATACTTCTACCCACTAAATATGTGCCGGAAGGGCTTCAGGTAGGAGATAAGATAAATGTGTTTATCTATAGAGATTCTGAAGACAGAATAATTGCTACTACCTTAACACCTTATGCAAAAGTCGATGAATTTGCCGCATTGGAGGTGACGGATACCAGCGATCATGGTGCTTTTATGGAATGGGGACTGGAGAAAGATCTTTTTGTTCCTACAAAAGAGCAGCACGTTCGATTTACCATAGGTAGAAAGCATGTCGTACGCGTTTGTCTTGATCATCGTACGGACCGATTGATTGGTACAGGTAAATTGAGAGCATTTTTTGATTGGGATACCAGTGATTTAGAAGAAGGGCAGGAGGTAGACCTTTTGATATATAACCATACTGAAAAAGGCTATACGGCAGTTGTCAATCAAAGGTATACAGGCCTTATTTATGGAAATGAAGTGTTTGAATCTATTGGCATTGGTGACCAAAAGAAAGGCTTTATCAAGAAAATACGCGAAGATGGCAAGCTTGATCTCACGCTAAATACAACCGGTGTAGCCGCGATTGACGATAATCGTGAGGTCATTTTAGATTTGCTGAAAAAAGAAGGTGGTTTTATGCCCTATCATGATAAATCTGATGCCGATGAGATCACAAAAACATTCAGTATGAGTAAAAAAGCTTTTAAAAAAGCGATTGGTGGTCTTTACAAAGAGAAAGTCATCTCCATTGGTGAGGATGGCATAAAGCTGCTATGAGGGCTGTCTTATGGGTGTTTTCCATTGTTATACTCATCTATCTGGCTGCAGTATCTTTTAAGCAGGACATCACCAATTGGTTGTTTCCAAATATTGTGCGTGTCAATTTTCAAGGCGAGGCACTGCCTCAGCTTACCAACATCAAATGGACATCAGAAGCAGAAAATGATACTATTGTGATTTATGACAATGGTAAGCAGCTGACGCAGTCTTTTAGAGCCAGAGGGTTTAATACTTTCTTGCTCTATTATGACAACAAATTGGTAGACTCGTTTGAGCAATTTAAGAATAACCCAAATTCTCCTCATTATTATGAGTTTCTACTTTATAAACAGCGAGATTCTCTCCTGGTAGATTTAAAAATTAAAGGCGCTGAGGCCGCTCAATGAGTTAAGGTTGATAGTTCATGATTTGGACTTCTTTGGCTAGCCCTGTGGCATTAAACCTGATACTTAGGTAGATGTTTTCATCATCTCCGCTCTCGCAACTGCTATGTGGTGAGATTTGATAGTAGAAAAACTTCTGGCTACGCTTATAGAGTTCGTGTCTGTCTGGTTTGCCGATCAGGGCGGTTATATCGTTTTGATTAAGCCCTTTCAATTCGTCTTTTACATCATAGAGGTTTTCGACCATAGCTGATCTTAAACCATCGCAACCATTGGGGTCACTTTGCCATGTTTCTTCATCGAAATTTTCAAGATCCTTTACTTCAGAGCCACAGCTCATAAGTACTACAAATAATAAGCAGAGGGTATATAAAAATGATTTCACTATTTATTGGCTACTACCGGCTGTTTAGATGTGATAGAAAAATTGATTAAAAACAACCATCCAATTGAAATTACGCCATAGATTATTCCGGCTACTGCATACAAATAGTCCAGGTTATAAAAGTAAACCACGCATACCAAAGCAGATGCAATAGCTACGATTCTTATTTTTTCAAGTACCCAAACCCAGTTTTTCATTTCAAACAGCGCGCCACAATTAGTGATTGTTATTATAATCGACAATACTACAACTATTTGGGCGATGATGTTAAAATTTGCCTGTTGAAACAAGAAAAAAGCAGTGCCGCCAAGTGCAATTATGTATTGGAATAAAACGTATAGGTTGAGTGGTTTTGGTGCGAGACGATTGTATTTAGCGTAGGTTTTTTTATCTACCTCAGGAGCTGCCTGATAGCCGCCCATTTCTTGAGGAAGCCAACCCGGTTTGTAGAACAAAAATTTAAACTTGTCAGACCACGAGTTTATTTTGCCTAACGTGTCCCACATTTTAATGTAGTGGTCCAGGTTTACCCATACGGGGTTCCAGCTATTTACCGGTGTAGTTATACCGTAGGTGGGCCGTTCTTCTTCTTTCTGAAAAGTGCCAAACATTCGGTCCCAAATGATAAATACGCCTGCGTGATTCTTATCGATGTACTTGGGATTTCTGCCATGATGCACACGGTGGTGGGAGGGAGTATTCATAAACCACTCCAGAAAACCCAGCTTATCAATCGTTTCCGTATGAATCCAAAATTGATACACTGTTACCAATGCAGAGACCAGTACAAACGTAACGGGATCGAAACCTACAAAAGCCAGAGGGAGGTAAAAGGCAAAAGTCCATAGAATTTGAAAGGAGCCTTGCCGCAATGCAACAGAAAAATTATAGTCTTCACTTTGATGATGTACCACATGACCACCCCAAAACAGGTTGATCTCATGGCTCATTCTGTGTGCCCAATAGTAGAAGAAGTCGGCTGCTACAAACAATATGATGTAGGTATACCACACATTTGGGATTTCGAAAAGTCGTAAATACTCATAAGCCAAAACATATGCGCCTACTCCTATAACTTTTAAGAAAATGCCCGTTACCTGCTGTGTAATGCCGCAGCTAATATTGGTAATCGCGTCATTTAGCCTGTAAAGCTTCTTTCGTGATAATTGTTGAATGATTAACTCTATACCGATTAGTAGAAAGTAGATAGGTATTGAAAGAATGATAGGGTTAAAATCCATGTTTGATTTGCAGATTGAACAATATAAAATTAATTGAAAACAATCTTATTTGAAAATACTGCACTCGTAGTTAGTTGCTTTACTTTCTTCAACGTGAAAGTAATTAGATGCACTCTTGATTAAATAGTTAGTAATTATGGCATAACTTCGCACACCGAAAGCAAAACGTGATATGGTACTAAGGTTTATAAAATTCGGATGGGTTATTTCTCTTTTGACAAGTTTAGCTACACTGCTTTATGTCTATGCTGGCATCCCGGAACAGGTGGTTTACAGCTTGAGCGACAGTGTGATCAGTAAAGGTGCCATACCGAGAGAAACTTTCTTTTACGTTTCGTTAGCATTTTTGGCAGGCATGAATTTCTTACTCTATGCACTTTCCAGAAACATGCGTTATAGAAATAAGTCAATAAACGAATTGCTACGTAAATGGCAATTGAGCCTGGCAGTTGTTATCAATATTTTCTTTATTGTTATCACCAACTTTATCTTTCTTGTCAACAGTGGAGAAAGCTTCAATTTCAATAATTTTGGTTACCTCATCTACGTAGCACTTGCATTAATTCTAATCTGGATACTTGCGCTGCCTTTTCTAATGATTCGTGCTGCTCGTAAAAATTAGAAGTCAAAATATTTGACTATAAGTAATTGTTATACAGTAAGTTATAATATTACTTGTGAATTTTAACTCTAAAAAAGGTTAAAATTCATTTGTCTGAATTTCTTGAATAAATCTTAATTTTCATGTTTATTCGCTAGGTCGTGCAGGGGCGAAGCCTGCGGTTTGCTAAGTGATTAAAATTTTTTGATATGGCTGTGGAAAATGTAGAATATACCGAAGATAGTATTAGGTCGCTCGATTGGAAAGAGCACATTAGATTAAGGCCTGGTATGTATATCGGTAAACTGGGCGATGGATCTGCTCAGGATGATGGTATCTATGTATTGGTGAAGGAGGTAATCGATAACTGTATCGATGAGCATATGATGGGCCACGGCCGCATCATAGATGTAAAGATCACAGACCATAGGGTAGAAGTAAGAGATTACGGTCGTGGTATACCTTTGGGTAAGGTAGTAGATTGTGTGAGTAAGATCAATACCGGAGGTAAGTACGACAGTGGGGCCTTCCAAAAATCAGTAGGTCTTAATGGTGTGGGTACAAAAGCTGTAAATGCTTTATCAAACTACTTCAAAGTACAGTCATATAGAGGTGGTGAGACCAAAATGGCTGAGTTTAAGCGTGGTGAGGTTGTAAATGACGATAAAATTGTAAAATCAAGCGGAAGAAATGGAACGCTTGTTGTTTTTGAGCCTGATGAAACGATTTTCAAAAACTATCACTTCATACCAGAGTACCTCAACGACCTTTTATGGAACTATGCATTTCTAAATGCTGGACTGACCATAAATTTCAACGGCACAAAATTTCATTCAGAAAATGGCCTCAAAGACCTTTTAGAAAGAAAGACCGAAGCCGATAACCTTCGATATCCGATTATTCACCTCAAAGGTGATGATATCGAAATGGCACTTACGCATACTAATCAATACGGGGAAGAATATTATTCTTTCGTAAACGGACAAAATACTACACATGGTGGTACGCATCTGGCCGCCTATCGTGAGGCGATCGTTAGAACGGTACGCGATTTTTATGGAAAGAATTTTGATGCGACCGATGTGAGGGCATCAATCGTTGGCTCAATAGCAGTACGTGTACAGGAGCCTGTTTTTGAGTCGCAAACCAAGACAAAATTAGGATCTCAAAATGTTGGGCCAGACGGACCTACCATGAGAACGTTTGTCAATGATTTTGTCAAAAAGGAATTAGATAACTTTTTACATAGAAATTCAGAGATAGCCGAGGCGCTTCATAAGCGGATTTTGCAGTCTGAACGCGAACGTAAAGAGATAGCCGGAGTAAAGAAACTTGCCAACGAAAGGGCTAAAAAAGCCAATTTACATAACAAGAAACTCAGAGACTGCCGCTTGCACTATAACGACAACAAGGGCGATAGAAAAGAGGAAACCATGATTTTCATCACTGAGGGTGACTCAGCGAGTGGTTCTATCACCAAGTCGAGAGATGTGCAGACACAAGCAGTTTTTAGCTTAAGAGGTAAGCCACTCAACTGCTTCAACCTTACCAAGAAGGTGGTCTACGAAAACGAGGAATTTAATTTACTTCAGCACGCACTAAATATAGAAGATGGTATTGAAGGTTTGCGCTACCGCAAGATTGTGATTGCTACAGATGCCGATGTTGATGGTATGCACATTAGGTTATTGCTACTCACTTTCTTCCTACAATTCTTTCCAGACCTGATTAAACAAGGCCATGTTTATATACTGGATACTCCGCTTTTTAGGGTAAGGAATAAAAAGGAAACGATCTACTGCTACTCAGATCAGGAACGTAGAGCTGCTATTGACAAAATTGGCGCTAAAGCTGAAATTACCCGATTCAAAGGATTGGGGGAGATTTCTCCCGAGGAGTTTGGGAATTTTATTGGTGAAGACATAAGACTTGACCCAATTATTCTTAATAAAGATACTACTATCAACAAACTATTGACTTTTTACATGGGTAAAAATACACCCGATCGTCAGGAGTTTATTGTAAATAACCTGAAGGTAGAAAAAGACCTTGAGAAAGAGTTGAAAGATACAGCGGCCTAATTGTAGTTTAAATGCAAAACTGTAGTAATTGTAATTTTATTGCAATAATTATATATTTGTAATATATTTACAATAAATGAAGGCTTTTATCATCATGGCGGATATCATCTCGAGTTCAGCACACAATGGGCAGGAACTTATGGGTGATTTTAAAAAAATTGTAAAAGACGTTAACAGCCGTTATAACAAGGAGATTATTTCTCCACTGACTATCACACTTGGTGATGAGTTTCAGGGTGTGGTAAGTGATCTGATGGCAGCTGTTCAAATAATATTTGCGCTGGATGAAAAATTATTAAAGAATGACAATGATTTTAACCTGCGCTACATCGTCAATTACGGAGAAATAGATACAGAGATCAATAAAAAAATAGCTCACGAGATGCTGGGTGAAGGGCTGACTAAAGCTCGTAAGGGGCTTGAGCAAATGAAGTCAGAAGATCGTGAGACATTGATTATGGGTATCGAAGATTCTAAGTTAACTAAGCTGAATTTAGCTTTGCAGCTTTATCGGTCGATATACAATGATTGGCATAAAAAGGACCGCCAGTTGGTTTTCGATTTTCTACAAATGGATGATTATAAGAAACTGGCCGAAAAATATAGTAAAGACCCATCATCGATGTGGCGCAAGAGAAGGAGTTTGAAGATTGAGGATTTTAAGAGATCAAAAACATTAATTGAATTAATCGCTAATGAATCATAACGTGTTTATCTGCATCGGGTTTATTGCGCTTATCGAACTACTGGCGATATTGGTATTTAAGCTACTTTCCAAATTAAACGGGAAAGGTAAGAAGGGGAATAAAGTAGACTTTAGAAGTGTGATCAAAGGAATGGCAGAGCGTGGTTTTATTGCTTTTGCTTTATTAAGCAGCTTGCCTCAGGCGCTTACCGTATTTGCAGCACTTAAAATTGCAACAAGAATTAAAGAAGAAAATAAAATATCTAACGACTTCTACCTCATTGGTAATTTGCTCTCAATTGTGATGGCAATTGTGCATGTGAAGTTAATAGAATATTTTTTATCATGATTTTTACACCATCAGGTGTTTTACTTTTTGATTAAACATGGCAGAAGAGAACAAAGAGAACACAAACGGCAAAGCACAACACGAAGATGAAGAAGTAATACATGACGTTACTCCCGTTTCGGGCATGTATCAAAATTGGTTTCTCGATTATGCTTCTTATGTAATTCTGGAGCGTGCGGTACCCGCTGTAGAGGATGGCTTTAAGCCGGTGCAAAGAAGGATTATGCACGCGCTTAAGGAAATGGACGATGGTCGATTTAATAAGGTGGCAAACGTTATAGGTCAGACCATGCAATATCACCCTCATGGTGATGCGTCTATTGGGGATGCTATGGTAAATATTGGGCAAAAAGACCTGTTAATAGAGACTCAGGGAAACTGGGGCGATATCCGAACGGGAGACAGTGCTGCAGCCCCTCGTTATATAGAGGCAAGGCTCAGCAAGTTTGCACTTGATGTGGTATACAACCCTCAGACTACAGAATGGCAGCTTTCTTATGATGGTAGAAAGAAAGAGCCAGTAACACTTCCTGTAAAATTTCCATTATTACTAGCCCAGGGTGTAGAAGGTATTGCTGTTGGTTTAAGCACGAAAATATTACCACACAACTTCTGTGAGCTCATCAAGGGTTCTATAGATGTTTTAAAAGGTAAGAAACCTAAGCTATACCCAGACTTCCCAACAGGGGGTATGGCAGATTTTTCTGAGTACAATGAAGGACTTAGAGGTGGTAAAATTAAGGTAAGAGCCAAAATTGAGGAGTACGATAAGAAAACGCTTGTTATCAAAGACATACCGTTTGGTACTACCACCACCAGTTTGATCGACTCCATCATCAAGGCCAATGATAAAGGTAAAATTAAAATAAAGCAGGTAATAGATAACACGGCTAAGGATATCGAAATACTGGTTTCTTTGGCACCGGGTCAATCACCGGATATTACAATTGATGCGTTGTATGCCTTTACAGATTGTGAGGTAAGTATCTCACCAAATGCCTGTGTCATTATCGATGATAAGCCTCATTTTATAGGTGTAAATGAGATGCTTAAGCTCAGTACAGAACAGACGGTTGACCTGCTTACTCAGGAGCTTGAAATTAAAAAGGCTGAGTTGATGGAGAAGATATTGTTTTCTTCTCTTGAGAAAATATTTATCGAAAACAGGATCTATCGCGACATTGAAGAATGTGAAACCTGGGAAGCTGTAATTAAAACGATAGATAAAGGTTTAGACCCATTCAAAGAGCAATTTTATAGAGAAATCACCGAGGAAGACATCGTAAAGCTAACGGAAATTAAGATTAAGAGAATTTCCAAATTTGATACTTTCAAGGCAGATGAGTTACTTAAAAAGCTTCAGGACGAGTTAGCAGAGACAGAGCATCACCTGGCGAATATTGTAGACTTTGCAATTGCTTATTTTTCACACCTTCTGGAAAAGTATGGCAAAGGAAGAGAGAGAAAGACAGAAATAAAGTCATTTGAGTCTATCGACACGACTATTGTAGCGGCAAACAACCAAAAACTATATGTTAATAGAAAAGACGGATTCGTTGGCTATGGCCTTAAAAAAGATGAATTCGTTACTGATTGCTCTGATTTAGATGATATCATAGTCATCAGAAGAGATGGTAAATGCATGGTTTCACGCATTTCTGACAAGCTCTTTATGGGTAAAGACATTCTACATGTTGGTGTTTGGAAGAAAGGCGATGAGCGCATGACCTATAACCTCATTTATGTAGATGGTAAAACCGGCCGCTCTATGGCTAAGCGTTTCAATGTAAAAGCCATTACCAGGGATAAGGAGTATGATTTAACTAAGGGCAATGCTAACTCCAGAGTGCATTATCTAACAGCCAACCCTAATGGAGAGGCAGAGTTGGTTACAGTTAAACTCACATCAGGAGCTAAGGCCAGAAAGAAGGTTTTTGAATTTGATTTTGCCGATCTCGACATCAAGGGAAGAGGAGCAGGCGGAAATATTGTAACCAAATACCCGGTGAGAAAGATCGAGTTAAAAGCTGAGGGTGTCTCTACACTGAGCGGACTAGACCTTTGGTATGATACCTCAATTGGTCGACTAAATCGGGAAGAAAGAGGTAAATACCTCGGTAAATTTAATGGAGAAGATAATGTCCTGGTCATATACAAGGATGGCAGTTATGAGTTGACAAGCTATGAGCTTACCAATCGTTACGATCCATCTAAAATCGTACTGATAGAGCGATTTGATCCTGAAACAGTGATTTCTACCGTGTATTACGATGGTGATAGTAAAAACTACTACATCAAGCGTTTTAAAATTGAAACTACATCCATAGACAAGAAGTTTGAGTTTATCAGTGAAGCTTCAGGTTCTAAACTGGTAGTTGTGTCTACGTCTAAAAACCCACATATTGAAGTTGAAGTAGTAAAAGGTAAGGGTAAGGAGAAGGAAACAGAAAAACTGGCCATGCAGGCGCTCATAGATGTGAAAGGTTGGAAGGCGATGGGTAACAGGCTTTCTCAACACAGTGTAAAGAAAGTGCAGTTAGTAGAACCAGACCCTGAAGAAGTTGCACCTGAAGAGAGTGATTCAGGTGAGGCAAATGACAACCCATCTACCGAAAAAGGTAAGGAAGCACCTAAGTCTGCCGACAGTAAGAAGGACAAAGAAGGTGGAGATTTTGGAGTAGGAGCAACTATAGAGCTTGATTTTTAATCAATGAAGTCTGAGGATGACAAGGTGCTCGACTACCTGAAAGGATATGTGAGCGAGCATAAACAGCAACTGATTGACAGTGTCCTGGACAAACGAACAAGGCATGTCACAGTTTTGCTAGAAGATATCTATCAGCCGCAAAATGCCAGTGCTGTTATTAGAACAGCAGATTGCTTTGGCCTCCAGGATGTCCATATCCTTGAGAAGAAACATAAGTTTAAAATAAACCCCAGGGTAGTGCATGGCTCTTCTAAATGGGTAGATGTGCATCGCTACGATACTTGTGCCAACAGTCACCAGGTCTGTTTAGACAGACTCAAAAACGAGGGTTACAAACTTTTGGCCACTGTGCCGGATCCTAATGCTCAGTCAATTCATGATATAAGTATAGACGAAAAATTTGCATTGGTATTTGGTACAGAAATGACCGGTATCACAGATGAAATGAGGGAGGAAGTAGATGGTTTTGTGACAATTCCCATGTACGGTTTTACCGAAAGCTTCAACATATCTGTAAGTGTCGCACTGGCATTAAATACCGTAGTTGAGAAACTTTTTTCTTCAAATGTCGATTGGAAATTAAATGAAGAGGAGAAATCGGTGCTAAGATTACAGTGGTACAGGAAAATTGTGAATCGATCAGATCTTTTAGAGAAACAATTTTTAAAATCCTTGTAAGGATTAGGATTAATCTTCGTTTACTTGTCTATGGGTTTATTTGGTTGGTTTTTAAAAGCAACAGCAACTGTTGCCATAGCGGGATTAGTATTTGTGCTCGTCAGCAATCTATGGATTTATATGAGCACCCGGGATGCTGTGTATGATTCCATAGAAGAGGCCCCTCAAACTGATATAGCGCTAGTTTTAGGTACCAGCCCAAAATTGATGACCGGTGAACCCAATCCATTTTTTCACGAACGTATTAAAATAGCCGCTAAATTGCTCAAAATGGGTAAGGTTAAGCACATCATTGTGAGTGGCGATAACCAAACCAAATATTACAACGAGCCTATAAAAATGTATAATGCGCTGCTGGAACTCGGGGTGCCAAAAGATAAAATTGATTTAGATTATGCAGGACTCCGAACCCTGGATTCGATTGTCCGTTGTAAGGAAATATTCGGACAGGATAACATCACAATTATTACGCAACCATTTCATAGTTATAGAGCCTTGTTTATCAGTGATTACTACGATATAAAAGCAATTTCGCTTTCTGAAACCAACATACCTTCAGATTTCTCATACAAAGTAAAAGCAAGGGAATATCTTGCGCGTGCTCTTGCAGTGTTAGACCTTTATCTATTTCATAGAGAACCCAAATATTTAGGCAAAAAAGAAACCATTAGTATCTAAATCTTCTTGTGAAAACAACCCCATACCTACAATTAGTTGTCGTTTTGTTGGCTTTGGTTGGGCAAGTGGCTTTTGCTCAACAGACAGTTATAACTGGTAAAGTAACCGATGCAAACACAGGTGATCCTGTGCCATTTGCCAATGTCGTCTTTGCTGGCACCACTAACGGAACTACCACCGATTTTGATGGTCGCTATACGATTCAGACTAATCAGACAGTAGACTCTGTGAGAGCATCTTACGTGGGCTACATCACCAAAACAAAGGCAATTGAATCAGGCGTCTCACAAATCATAGACTTTCAATTAGAGGAAGATGTAATAAGTCTTCAGGAGGTGGTTTTTGTAGCTGGAGAAAACCCTGCCTTCGAAATAATGCGCAACGTGATTGCCAACAAAGACAATAACAACAAAAGATCTCTGGAAGCTTACGAGTACGAAACCTACACAAAAATAGAAATCGATGTAGACAACATCACCGATAAGTTTAGAAATAAGAAGATCATGCGCAAGATCACTAGTGTACTTGATAGCGTAGATCGTATCGCAGGTGAAGATGGCAAGCCCATATTGCCAATTTTCATTTCTGAATCTTTGTCTGAGTATCATTTTAGAAATAACCCTAAACTGCAGCATGAGAAAATCCTGAAAACAAAAATCACAGGTGTGGGAGTCGAAGATGGTACGCTCGTGGCGCAGTTTATAGGTTCATCCTTTCAGGAGTATAATTTTTACCAAAACTGGCTAAATATAGTAGGTAAAGAGTTTGTGTCGCCTGTAGCAGATGGCTGGAAGCTGTATTACGAATATGACCTTACAGATAGTGCTTTTGTGGGAGACCACTTTTGCTACCAATTAGACTTTTTTCCTAAAAGCGATCAGGACCTGGCCTTTAAGGGCACCATGTGGATTACAAAAGATGGATATGCCATAAAACAAATGGATGCCACAGTAGCACCAAATGCCAACCTGAATTATGTAGAAAAAATTAAGATACAGCAAGAGCTGGAACCTACTGATGCAGGCCCATGGATCCCTTCAAAAAATAGAGTGCTGCTCGATATTGGTGAGGTAACGGATAATATGGCAGGTGTTTTAGCTAAATTCTATACCTCGAATAAAAACATAAAAGTAAATCAGCCCCAGGATCAGAAGTTTTATGCCAGACCTATTGAGGTAGCAGAAGATTTTAAAGTAGGTAGTAATGATGATTACTGGAACAGCCACAGACATGAGCCCCTCTCTGATACTGAAATAAGCGTTTACAACATGATTGATACGCTTAAAAATATTCCGGTGGTAAAGACCTACACGGAAATACTGAAAATAGCGATCAATGGATACTTCAAAGCCGGGCCTATTGATGTTGGTCCTTACTTATCAGTTTATGCTAATAACACGATAGAGGGTAATCGATTTCAATTGGGAGGACGTACCAATATAGACTTTAGCAATCGTTGGGTTTTTGGTGGTTACCTAGCTTACGGTACAGAAGATGATAGATATAAGTATCAAGGCCGCGTACGCTACATTGCTTCGAGAGATATCTGGACAACCATTGATTTGCAGTATACCAATGACATAGATCAGGTAGGCCTGGCGGCCGAAGATTTATTAGGTAATAGTATTTTTCTTACGGCAACAAGATTTGGAGAACTTGTAAGACCATATTACTATGAGCAAGGTAAAGTCTCATTTCAGCGCCAATTATTTAAAGGTTACAGACAAACCATTTCGGGCAGGTATAGAAGCTTTAAACCATTATTCAACTTTGCCTACTATGAGAATCCTGAAACCACCGATGGGCCAATCAGCGATGATATTGAAACAGCAGAAGTGACAGTAGAAGCCAGGTATGCCAAGGATGAAGTTTTTGTGCAAAACGACAATGACCGTATCAGTCTTGGAACTTTAAAATGGCCAATTTTCACGCTTCGGTATACCCGGGGTATCGCAGGTATTTTAGGTAGCGAGTTTAATTACAACAAAGTAAGTTTAAACATCCAGAAAGATGTAAAAATGGGCTTCTTTGGCACTTCCAGTGTGTCCCTCACCGGGGAGTATATTTTTGAAACCTTACCATACCCGTTATTGAAGGCCCATATCGGAAATGAATCTATGTTTTACACCACTGCAGCTTACAATCTGATGAATTTCTCTGAATTCGTGAGTGATCGATATGTGGAGTTACGGTACTTGCATAGATTCCAGGGATTCATTCTCAATAGAATACCTCTCATGAAAAAGTTGAAATGGCGCCTGATAGCAAGTGCCGATGTTGTGTACGGCAGGTTGAGTGAAGAAAATCAAAATATATTGTCACCAGTAGATTTAAATGGGAACCCTACAGATCCTATCGGTTTTTTTGATGATAGACCTTATGTAGAAGTGGGCTACGGAGTAGAAAACGTTTTTAAGGTTCTATGGATAGAGTTTTTTCATAGACTCACCTTTCTCGACAAGCCAGATGTTAACAATTTTGGTGTGAAACTTAGTTTTCAATTCATACTTTAGTGTTTACATGAAAGTATTACCCATTTTTATTTTACAGTTATTTCTGGTGGCTTGTGTCCAGCATTCGAGAGATGAGATGATAGAGGCATCTCTACAGATAGACGCTGATGAAACATTAGAGTATCTAAATGATCTGAACGAAGAGCAGCGCGGAGCTTCCTTCTACTACCAGCGAGCCAAAGTTTACGAACAGCTGTTGAAATACTCAGAGGCTCAGGCAGATATTGAAAAGGCAATTGATCTGGAGCCTTCTGTAATGAGTTATTTTTTGTTGAAGGGGAAAATAGAGCAACAGCTAAACAGACCTGAAAAAGCGATAGAAAGTTTGTTGGTGGCAGAAAAGCTCGGTGCTAAAGATCAAATCCTTTTTGAAATTTTAGCCGCAGAGTATTTACAGATAGGAGAGCCAAAAAAGGCATTGGCGGCTGTCAATCGATTGATGAGCATGCGTACGGATGCAAAAAGCAGCGCCTTAAAAGGGGATGTTTACCTGGCAATATCTGACACGGCTCAAGCCATAAAATTCTACAAGAGTGCTTTAAGTATCAACAAATCAAACAGGCCGGTTACATTACAGCTTGCAGGGATCTATAAATATAGAAATGAAATGCAACTGGCAGGAGAGGTGCTAAACAATTACCTGTCTGCCGATAGCAATGACCTCGAAATATTACTACAGAAAAGCCGATTGCTAAAAGATACCGAGCAGTATGATAGTGCAGCTCAGCTGTATAGGCAAATTTTGGCTAAAGACTCTACTAACCAAATCATTTATTACGAGTTGTCTAATACCTATTACATCAATTTTGGTTACGATTCTGCTCAATATTTTGCCAGCAAGGCACTGGCCCTTGATAGTAATCTCCTGGAAGCTAAGATGGTGAGAGCCCGAGTGCTTGATAAGCGCAGAAGATATCAGGAAGCCATCGGGGTTTATGAAGGTATTCTCTCTCAGGATTCTACCTACAATTTAGCCAGGCAGGAGTTAGACAAATTGAAAAGAAAAGTTGCATATTTGTGGCAATTGGAGCAGCAAAAGCAGAAAGATTCTGTAGTCAATAATCAACCTCCAACGATAGAAAAGAAGAATATAGATAATTAGAATATTTAGTTTTAATGATTAAAATTACCCTTCCGGACGGAACAGTAAAAGAGTTTGAAAAAGGAGCGACAGGTCTTGATGTTGCCATGAGTATAAGTGAAGGGCTAGCTCGTAATGTGCTGGCTGCCAAGGTAGATGGCGAGGTATGGGATGCGACCAGACCTATCGAAAAAGATGCCACCGTACAGCTACTCACCTGGAATGATGACGAAGGGAAAAACACATTTTGGCATTCTTCAGCTCACTTGCTGGCAGAGGCTTTGGAAGAGCTCTATCCGGGCGTAAAGTTTGGAATAGGACCTCCCATCGCAAATGGTTTTTATTACGATATAGATTTAGGAGATAAAGAGTTTGGTGAAGACGACCTGCAAAAGGTTGAAAACAAAATGACCGAGCTTGCTCGTCAGAAAAACGAATATCAGCGATCTGAAATCAGTAAAGACGAGGCACTAAAATATTATAAAGAAAAAGGTGACGAATATAAGCTAGAGCTCATCGATGACCTTGAAGATGGGTCGATCACATTCTATAATCAGGGAAATTTTACAGATTTATGTAGAGGGCCACATATTCCACATACCGGGTTTATCAAAGCGATAAAGTTACTCAATGTAGCTGGAGCCTACTGGCGCGGAGATGAAAAGAGAAAGCAACTTACCCGTATTTATGGTGTTTCATTCCCTAAGCAGAAAGAGCTTAAGGAACATTTAGAAAGACTTGAAGAAGCTAAAAAGCGTGACCATAGAAAGCTGGGCAGAGAGCTCGAGCTATTCACTTTTTCAGAAAAAGTAGGCATGGGTCTTCCGCTTTGGCTGCCAAAAGGAACGTTACTTAGAGAGCGTCTGGAAAACTTCATGCGTAGAGCTCAAATTAAAGCAGGTTATGATCCTGTGGTTACACCTCACATTGGCTCCAAGGCACTTTATGAAACATCCGGACATTACGAAAAATATGGTGAGGATTCATTTCAGCCTATAGCTACACCACACGAAGGGGAGGAGTTCTTATTGAAACCAATGAACTGCCCTCACCATTGTGAGATATATAATTCTAAGCCGAGATCATACAGAGATCTTCCGGTAAGATTGGCAGAGTTTGGAACTGTTTACCGATACGAACAAAGCGGTGAGCTACATGGTCTTACCAGAGTAAGAGGTTTCACTCAGGATGATGCCCATATTTTCTGCCGACCAGATCAGGTAAAAGAAGAGTTTATAAAAGTAATTGATCTTGTATTATATGTTTTTGAGGCGCTAGGTTTCGAAAATTATACAGCACAGGTTTCATTGAGAGACCCTGAGAACAAGTCGAAGTACATTGGTAGAGATGAACTGTGGGAAAAGGCAGAGCGTGAAATACAGGAAGCAGCTGATGAAAAAGGCCTAACAACCGTTACTGAACTGGGTGAAGCAGCCTTTTATGGTCCGAAACTCGACTTTATGGTAAAAGATGCTTTGGGTAGAAGCTGGCAGCTCGGTACGATACAAGTAGACTATAACTTACCAGAGAGATTTGAGCTTGAGTATACAGGAGCAGATAACAATAAACACAGACCTGTGATGATTCACAGGGCACCTTTTGGCTCACTGGAACGCTTCGTAGCTGTACTTATTGAGCACTGTGGTGGTAATTTTCCGTTGTGGTTGGCTCCTGATCAAATTGCGATACTTCCTATCTCTGAAAAATACCATGACTATGCGGAAGAATTGAAAAATAATCTAAACGAAAATGATATACGTGGGTTTATAGATAATAGAGACGAGAAGATAGGGCGTAAGATTAGAGATGCAGAAGTAAAAAAGGTGCCTTATATGCTCATAGTCGGTGAAAAGGAACGTGATGAAGAGAAAGTTTCTGTGCGTAGACACGGAGAAGGAGATATCGGAAGTATGGCCGTGAGTGACTTCATCAGCCATTTTGCAGAGGCAAGTGGAGTATAATTTGATTTAATATATTTTCAATAAATAATACAGTTTTGAATATCGAAAAATTAAAGCGATATTTGCAACCTGTTTTTTCTAACTAAACAAGGAGGTAAAAATTAGTAAACAACGATTTAAAAGAAGGGGTTATCGAGGGAGAGTAGAAGAACCCTATCGAGTAAACGAAAAAATACGTACATCCAAGGTGAGAGTCGTGGGTGAAAATGTAAAAGTAGACGTTTACCCTATCGAGCAGGCACTTAAAATGGCTAAAGAGCAAAATCTTGATTTGGTTGAGATTTCTCCGAAGGCAGATCCGCCTGTTTGTAAAATTATAGACTACTCTAAGTTTAAATACGAGCAGAAGAAAAAACAGAAGGAGATAAAAGCCAAAGCTCAAAAGACGGTGATTAAAGAGATCCGTTTTGGGCCTAACACAGAGGAGCACGATTTTAACTTTAAGTTAAATCATGCTATTAACTTCTTGAAGGACGGAGCCAAGGTAAAAGCTTATGTACATTTTGTGGGTAGAACCATTGTGTTTAAAGAGCGCGGTGAGATTTTATTACTTAAGTTTGCACAAGCTGTTGAGGAGTACGGTAAAGTGGAGCAGCTACCTAAATTAGAAGGTAAGCGAATGACCATGTTTATCGCGCCAAAACCTCAGAAAAAGAAGTAAGAATACAGATCGACAAATAATAGATAAATGCCAAAAGTAAAAGTAAAATCAGGAGCGAAGAAGAGATTTAAGCTGACTGGTAGTGGTAAAATAAAAAGAAAGCACGCTTTCAAAAGCCACATCCTGACTAAGAAGGAGACCAAGCAGAAGAGAAATCTTACTAAAATGGCGTTAGTTCATAAATCAGATGAGCCTAACGTAAAAGACATGCTTAACTTATAAGCAAAACTAGTAATACTAGGTTTTATTAAATTTTTAACCCGGTTATTAGGCTTTAAAGTATCTCAATTTCGAGGACGCCTCTAACCAAAACAAATTAAGAAATGCCAAGATCAGTAAATCACGTAGCGTCAAGAGCGCGTAGAAAAAAAATACTTAAGGCCGCAAAAGGTTATTGGGGCAGAAGAAGTAACGTTTGGACGGTAGCGAAAAATGCCGTTGAAAAAGGTTTAACTTACGCTTACAGAGATAGAAAAGCGAAGAAAAGAGACTTTAGAAAATTGTGGATTCAGAGAATCAATGCAGGTGCAAGAATGCACGGCATGTCTTATTCACAATTTATGGGTAATATCAAAAAGTCAAACATCGATCTTAACAGAAAAGTGTTAGCAGACTTAGCGATGAACCACCCGGAAGCATTCGCTGAAATCGTAAAGAAAGTAAAGTAAGTTTTTAACCTACGATCTGTATTAATGAAAACCCTGTCACGTAAGTGGCGGGGTTTTTTGTTTCAATCCTCTGCAAGATTTAGTTAAAACTTTACTAACCCTCGATGGCTTAATAAAGTATGAAAACGGACAACACCTTTAATCTTAGGTGGCGTCATCCCTGCGCAGGTTGGGATCTCATG
>NZ_SMMD01000030.1 GCF_009711475.1 Fulvivirga aurantia | reverse complement strand
TGTTTAGCGAGCATTTTTGCCAAGGTAGTTTTCCCTGACCCAATATTTCCACAAATAGCTATATGCATTGACCTGAATTAAGGTCGGCAAAACTATTACAATCCGTTTGATAAAGGAAGTGAAAAAGTGAAAGAAACGCGATAAATTAGTTTATTACAATTACTGCTTGTAAAAACAAAAAGACCGACAAATGCCGGCCCCCTTGTTAACCTATAACCTAAACCCTATGAAGAAGTTTATGAGTACAAAGCTACGTTTACCCCT
>NZ_SMMD01000059.1 GCF_009711475.1 Fulvivirga aurantia | reverse complement strand
CGTTTTTGTCGAAAACTTTCGTTTTAGTTTCCATTTCTACATTCTCAAAATGAATTTCGTATTCGACTTTTTCTTCTTCTTCAGTATTAGTGATCTCAACTTCCTCAGTTTCTTCTACCTCTTCCACTTCAGTTTCAGTATACTTTACCTCAAAAGCTTTAACCACTTTCCAATCAACGAGGTCACCCTTGTTGATGGCTTCCTTCACTGCCATTGGCAGTTTCTCAGGATCAATTTGTTTCTTTGTAGGTTCTGTTGCGATTTCAGAATTGTCAGCCACGACATCTGATACTCTCGCATTTGCTTGAGTAGAAACTATTAAGGCCAACATTAAGACAAA
>NZ_SMMD01000010.1 GCF_009711475.1 Fulvivirga aurantia | reverse complement strand
CCATCAAACCAAGTTTTAATTTTGTCGATGGTTGCTGACAGA
The DNA here is from genome assembly GCF_009711475.1 of Fulvivirga aurantia. GTDB lineage: Bacteria > Bacteroidota > Bacteroidia > Cytophagales > Cyclobacteriaceae > Fulvivirga > Fulvivirga aurantia. The sequence continues at coordinate 174 of NZ_SMMD01000010.1, read as the reverse complement.
AAAGGTAAGGTAAAGATCGAAAATTTCCTCAAAGAGAGAGGATACCGGGAAGGTGTCAATTTTCTAATGATGGCTTAGCGTCCATATCTCTTCAAAAGGGCATCCATATTTTTCTTAAAGAATATCCTCAGTGAATCTAATTGGTGTAGGTGAGCAGTGATTATACTGCCATAT
>NZ_SMMD01000569.1:387-4134 GCF_009711475.1 Fulvivirga aurantia | reverse complement strand
TCAAGCTAATTACGATATTCTAATCAGGAACATAGATAACACAGGACTTAGGTGGCGTCAGCATTTTGACGACCTTATAAGTTCTGACAGTATATACTTATTCATGGAGACTGGATTTGAGGACTCTCATCTCAATATCTTCATCAACGATGATCTACAAATTCAAGACACGATTACCACTTCCGGTGAGCTTGAATTAAGAGAATGTTATACTTTCCACAGATCAGGTATATCTGGAATTGGTTTGAGAATTGACAATGGACAACTTCTCCAAATTGAACTTGCTCGTGAGCAGAATATTTGGAGGATTATCTATATACAGGACAGTATATTAATAGCTCAATATTCAGAACATGCTCCATATTATGATTAAAATGCTTTGTTGTGGACAATTTATAAGGATGTGGCTTGTATCGGAACTTTACTTACACTTTCGTCTCGTCAAACAAGCATGTTCTAAAACCGAATAGTCATAGTTTTATGCCCTGACCCCTATAGCAAACGGGAAAGTAAACAAACGCGCTCATAGAGAGGTGTTACTAACAATATTAAAATCATTTTAAATAATATATGACAGAAAAAATAATTCCTAAGGAATCTAATTGCATACAGATAAATGACAATGAACTTTACTATGAAGTTTATGGCGAAGGTCAACCTCTTTTGTTATTGCATGGTTTCACCCAATCTTCTATAGCTTGGTTAGAATACGTGAAAGAGTACTCAGATAAATTTGAGGTTTACTTAATTGATCTGAGAGGACATGGAAAATCAAGTAAATTTAATGAGAGATTCTCTGTTCAGGCAGCATCTGAAGATGTACTAAAACTCATGGAGCATCTAAAGATTACCAGCATTAAAGGAATCGGATTAAGTTTTGGAGGAGATGTGTTACTGCAAATAGGCAGTATGAATCCAGAACTGATAGAATCAATGATAGTTATAGGAGCGAATGGAGATTGGGATGCTCAGGATTTCCCCATTATGCTTAGTACCTTCAATTATGATAATATTGAGAACTTTCAATGGATAAAAGATTATCATTCAGGAGGAGATGAACAAATAAAAAGCATCTTAGACCAATTGCCTAACTATAAAATCAAGTTGACGGAAGAGGAATTGAAAAGAATAAAAGCAAAGACGCTACTTGTTTTGGGTGATAAAGCTGAACAGATTTCCTTAAGTTCGATAGTCACTCTTCACGAAACGCTTAAAAATTCAGATTTATGGGTAGTTCCTAATACTGGACATTATGCCCACGATGGAGATAATAAACGTGAATTTTTAAGATTATCAAAGAGGTTTCTATCATCGGAATAATCAAATAATTACTCACCTAAACTGTATTAAAATGTAGTTTAGGGAAGATATTTTGCTTAATTAGGACTGCTAACTGCAATGAAAATTGATATCACTCAAAAAGGTAATCTTTACAAATTTTACAAAAACAATAATGAAGATCATTTCCTAACAGGGAAATGGATAGGCGGATGGTTTAGTAAGGTGCGATCAGAAATTTATGACCTACATCACGTCAAATTAGTAACTATAAAACAGGGTCAAGTCAATCCAATTTGGAGTAAAAAAAAAGATACTTATGAATTCGAACTCCATAAGCTAGATTTAAAACTAACAATAATAGTCACGAACAGGTGGAAAGGTCACTGGTCCTTCAAATTTAATGATGATAATTATGACTTTTATCGACACCGTGGTCATAGACGATCTCTTTATAAAAACAGTCAACAAATAGCCAAGTACAACAAGCGATCAGTAAATTTATGGGAATACGATAAAGGATATATCATTGCTGATAACGATTCCAATGAACTAATCTTAATCTGCCTTTTTCTTGCTTATGACATGGGTGAGCAAAATGATGCTGACATATCTGTTGACCTTGGCCAACTAGCTGAAGGTGTAAAAGAATATGATGACAGTTGGACTCCAAAATAACGATGGCAACCTCATATTTCATTGTTACCCTTTTTACATTTCAATAGATTAGTGCGACTATTCTTTGCTTCAGTAACTGAGGTCTGATCAAAACACAAAAAATATTACCTTCGCCTAAATACGGTATATGTATGACTGATATGCAATAACATCTAAATAAGAAATAATGTACACTGGCTCAGTTACTTATCATCAAACTCAATATGCTTAAATGTTATCTCTGAGAACTATAGTCTATACTTCTGATCTAACCTGTGAAAAACTAATACAGAAATTAGCCTGGACAGTTGAGCACATTGATTCCTTATTTAAACCATTGTTTCAGAATAGATCACCAGAAACAACCAAGGATTGGATAGGTTACATTAAACATCAGTCAAACAGGTTTACTCTAATGGAACCTGTAGGATTTTTAACTTTTTTCACAATGCAAGTTGTGATTCGAGGGTATATCCAATACACTGGAAATCAATCTCAAGTAACAGTTAAATTTAGACTGGGTTGGTATACACTATTATTCTCACTAATGATCTACCTGATAAGCCCTTTAATTATCACATCATATTTAGTAGATTCTAAATACTTATCAGCACTTGCAGGTTTGTTAATTCCAATTATTTGGACTTTACTTCTGTCCAGAAAATTCAGAAAGATAGAACGAAAGCTAGATAATTTGTTTGAATGAATAAGTCGCCAGAAATGACAACACACCGCATCGAGTGAAGGTACTTTGACACTAACGCCAACTCATTTTTGATTAGATCTAAACTAATCATATATTTGGTGCGTTATTGCACCAAATATAAATTATGGCTAGACAAAGTATTTCTTTAACAGAACCAAATGATGAATGGCTAAAAGCACAAGTCAACAGCAAGGAATATGCAAGTAAAAGCGAGCTGGTTAACGATCTGATAAGACAAGCAAGACAGCAGCAACAGCAAATTGATCTTGTTAGGCTTAAACTTGAAAAAGCAGAAAAAAGTGGCTTTACTTCTGATAGTAAGGATCAAATTTTAGCTAAATCCAAGGATTTATTAAATGGCTAAATATCGGCTAAGCAATGTAGCGAAGGAAGATTTAATCAGAATTCATCATTATGGTGTTGCGCGTTTTGGAGTTAAGCAAGCTGACAAATATTTTGACTCATTTTTCAAATATTTCGACATTATTGCTCAGCGACCGTATGCCTTTGAAGCAGTAGATTTTATTAAGCCCGGCTATAGGAGATGTGTTTGCGGGTCAGATAGTATTTACTATAGAATCAATAATGAAACTGTGGAAATCATGACCATTATAGGTCGACAGGATATTGAAAACTCTCTAGAGAATCTTCCTGAAGAATGACAATCCCCGGTGGTATAATTGAATCGTTTTATGCTGCAAGCTTTGATTCAATACAAAATGTTTACTTTCGCCTCCAACAAAATCGCATTCAGACCGAATGCATGAAAAATCAGGAATTTAACAGGGACTAAATGAACTCAATAGAAATAATCTTATTGAACTTTTCCGAAATAAGAAGACGCAGCATAAAATTATGGAGTAAAATTCCAGTTGAGTATCTAAACTGGAAACCTGACGACAAAGCCTTCACAATTATTGAAATGATTAGGCACGTTTTAGAAGGTGAGCATCTATTTCATAAAATAATACAGAATCGAGGAGATTTAGGTGACTACCTTTCACCCTGGGAAAATCTAGCCTATTCTGATCTAAAAAGCGAGTTAGAATTTTGCGAAAAATATCGAACAGACTTTTTGAACATGATTAGACAACTAAAAGAAATGG
>NZ_SMMD01000569.1:0-123 GCF_009711475.1 Fulvivirga aurantia | reverse complement strand
TGCCGGAATTGAAAGAGCAAAAATATGGGACTGAGCCAGTCAGTTATCACAACAATTAATTACTGCAAATGCGATAAATTTAAAATACTTCGCATCCAATCGTAATTTCCTACGTAAGAGCTA
>NZ_SMMD01000312.1 GCF_009711475.1 Fulvivirga aurantia | reverse complement strand
AACAAGAGCAATTACAAGAATCATTTAAAGAATTTGAAGAGAATTTAGAAGAGCTAAAAAAGGAAAATCAAGAGCTAAAAAATCCAAAATCTTTGCCTGATACTCAGGAAGAACAAGAATCTGTTAAGGAAAATCAAGAAAAGAGTAAAAATGACCTAAAGCAAAATAAATCTGGGGACTCAAAAAAATCTCAACAAAAAGCCAAGGAGCAAATGCAACAGATAGCTGAAAAATTACAGCAGATGCAAAGTAGTATGCAGATGAGTATGATGCAGCAAAACTTAGATGACTTGCGAGACATTGTACATAATCTTATAAAACTATCCTTTGATCAAGAAGAGTTAATGACCGACTTCAATGATGTAAAACAAAGCGATCCGCGTTTTGTAGAATTAGCTCAGACCCAATTGAAGCTACAGGACGATGCTCAGATAGTTGAAGACAGTTTGTTAAGTTTGGCTAATCGTGTTTTCCAAATCGCCTCTTTTGTTACTCGAGAAGTAACTGAGATGAACGATCATATGGATAAAAGTGTAGAAGCTATAAAAGAAAGAAAAAAGCCTAAAGCTGTTTCGGAACAACAATTTGCTATGACTTCGATGAACAATCTTGCCCTGCTGCTCGATGATGTACTGCAGCAGATGCAACAAGCCATGAATGATGCGACCGGGAAAGGCCAGGGTAAACCTAAACCCGAATCGGGAGATCCTAGTTTGAGTGAACTACAACAGCAGCTTAATCAACAGATTGAGGGATTAAAGAAAAGTGGCAAATCGGGTAGAGAGCTTTCAGAGCAATTAGCAGAATTGGCTGCTCAACAAGAACGCATCCGAAAAGCATTGGAAAACATGCAGGAGAAAATGGGTGACGGAGAAAACGGACTGAAACCTGGAGATGGAATACCGGCAAAAATGGAAGAAACAGAATCTGACCTTGTGAATAAGCGTATAACTGAAGAAACTATTCAAAGACAGAAAGATATACTTACGAGGCTACTCAAAGCTGAAGATGCTTTGAGAGAAAGAGAATTAGATGAGGAAAGAAAGGGCGAAAGCGCTAAAGATTATGAAAAAGCACTGCCCAAAGCCTTCGAAGAATATTTTAAATTAAAAGAAAAAGAAATAGAGTTGCTTAAAACTGTACCTCCAAAACTCTATCCTTATTATAAAAAAGAGGTAAATGAGTACTTCAAAAGAATCGAAAACAGCCAGAACAATTAATCAGAATGAACACAATTAAGATTCAAATTCCATCATTAGCAGAAAACATCCGCATGATTGAGAGCTTCATCGACAATGCAAAAGACAAATTTCAGCTTGACGATGATATTTATGGCAACATTATGATTGCCGTAACAGAGGCTGTAAACAATGCCATTAAACATGGCAATAAAAATGACAAGTCAAAAAATGTAGCTCTGCAACTCTCATTAGAAGACAGTCAGATAAGGTTTGAAATAAGAGATGCCGGAACAGGCTTCGATTATGAAAATTTGCCTGACCCAACCGCACCAGAAAATTTAGCCAAGCCAGGAGGCCGAGGTATTTTCCTGATGAAAAACTTATCTGATGAGGTCACATTTAAGGAAGAAGGTAAGGTGGTAGAGCTTAATTTTTATATCAATTAAATGACTGATATAAATTTCTTTAACGAGGATTGTTTATATGACTTACCTCAAAAAGAAGAGGTAGTTAAATGGG
>NZ_SMMD01000862.1 GCF_009711475.1 Fulvivirga aurantia | reverse complement strand
AGCCGTGTATAGCGTTAGCTTCGATAGACTCGGCAAAAAGCGCTCTGATTGTTCCTTCTTCAGCCTCTTTTGGGTTTGTCGCGCCAATTAGTTTTCTAAAATCTTCTACAGCGTTGTCTTTTTCAAGAATCATAGGAATGATTGATCCTGAAGACATGTAAGTAGTAAGGTCGTTGTAAAATGGTCTTTCGGCATGTACAGCATAAAATTTACCTGCTGTTTCTTTAGACATTGCAGTTTTCTTCATCGCGATGATTTTAAAACCTGCTTCTTCGATCATTTTTATGATAGCTCCAGAGTTACCAGCGCTTACTGCGTCTGGCTTTATCATTGTAAAAGTTCTTGTTCCAGCCATAATATTTTTGGTGATTTTAAATTTTGCTGCAAAACTAGTGCATTATTTATTAATAGACACACTTCATGTCGTTCATCTTTTTATTGTAAACCCTGTATTTTGTATTTGAGTTATTTTATTGTCAATTTTGCCGTTTATCAAAAAAGTCACTTAGTGTTTTATTAAGTGGCAACTCAACTAATAATGCAAAATTTAGAAGCATTTAAATCTTTAATAAGTACACCCAAAAAAGTTGTGATCACGACCCACCACAAACCAGATGCAGATGCATTGGGTTCGTCACTGGGTTTAGCAGGGTTTCTTAAGAAAAAAGGCCACGAGGTATCTGTTATCGCACCTACCGATTATGCCAATTTTCTCACCTGGATGCACGGCAACGATGAGGTGATTATTTATAACGAGGGGAACGAGGAAAAATCAGCTGAGCTGGTTGAAGAGGCAGATATAATTTTTTGCCTTGATTTTTCCAGCCTTAAGCGTATCAACGAGCTGGGCGAGGAGGTAGGAAAGTCTAAGGCGGTGAAGGTACTTATCGACCACCACCTTGAGCCTGAAGATTTTGCCGATTATGTGCATTGGAGTACCGATGCGGCTGCTACTGCCGAGCTTGTGTATGACCTCATTTGTGAAATGGGAGAAAAATCTCTGATCGATAAAAATATCGCAGAAAGTCTCTATGCAGGCATAATGACAGACACAGGAAGCTTCAAACACCCTAACACCTCTAAAAATGTGTTTATGGTTTGCGCCCAGTTGGTAGAAATTGGCGCTGATACTTCTAAGGTTTCTAAACTGGTATATGATACCAACTCAATTGATAGGGTGAAGTTTTTGGGCTATGCACTCAACGAAAAGCTTAAGGTAATTAAAGAATACCACACCGCTTATTTCGCGATCAGTGCAGATGAGCTTAAGCAGTTCCACTCTAAAACGGGTGATACAGAAGGTTTGGTGAATTATGCCCTGTCTATAGAAGGGATAAAGTTTGCAGCGGTAATTATAGATAGAACGGAGGCAGTAAAAATGTCATTTAGATCTGTTGGTGATTTTTCTGTAAATGAATTTGCCAGAGCTCACTTTAGCGGTGGCGGCCATAAAAATGCAGCCGGGGGTATTTCTCACGAAACGTTGGATAAAACGGTAACAAAGTTTGAAGACCTACTCGAAAAATATAAAGCTGAGCTTACCAGCGCAGTGAAAGCATTTGTTTAAACCTAATTTTTGAAAATCCATAAATAATAATTTAATGATAAAACTAACGAAATCAATTACGTTGTTGGCTTTTGTTGTTGGCTTTGCGGCATGCAACTCTACTACTGAGAAGAAAACTTCTTCAGGGCTTTCTTACACAGTGTTAGAAAAAGGTGAAGGCGAGATACCTGATAGCAGTTACATATTGCTAAATATGAAATTTGCTGATGCGAATGATTCAGTTTGGATGAGCACTACAGAAAATGAAATGCCAACGCCTACGATGAAAGTAGATAGCCTTTGGAAAAATTCTAAGGGAATCAACGAAATTTTCAACATGTTAGATAAAGGCGATAGTGTTACTTTTGATGTATCAGCTGTTGATCTTTTTTCAAATACCTTTAGAAGACCTTTACCTCCAAATGTAGATTCTACTGAAGTATTTACATTCCATGTAGGTGTTGAAGAGGTGCTAGATGAAGAAGGATTCAGATCTTGGCAGCAGAAGATAATGGCTCAGCAACAAGCTAAAGCTGCGAAAGAAGCTGAGGCTCAATTAGAGAATGATATCGAAACTATCGATAATTATCTTGCTGAAAATAACATAGAAGCACAAAAAGCAGAATCAGGCTTACGTTATGTGATTACCGAAGAAGGTAATGGAGAGCAAGCTGAAGCTGGAGACAAAGTGACTGTTAACTACATCGGTAAGGTGTTGAATGGTGGTTACTTCGACTCAAGTATGAAAGACAAAGCACAGGAATTTGGTTTCTATAATGAGCAAAGAGAGCCATATGAGCCATTTTCTGTAACTCTAGGTCAGGGTTCTGTGATCAGAGGATGGGACGAAGGTTTAACTTACCTTTCTGAAGGAGCAAAAGCTACTTTGTACATCCCGTCAACTATGGCTTACGGACCAAGAGCAAGAGGTCCGGTAATCGGAGAGAACTCAATACTTGTATTCGATATCGAGCTTTTAGAAGTTGAAAAAGGTGAATAAACTATATTATATTGCCTTTTTGCTGGTAGCAGGCCTCTTATTTACGGCATGTGGCGATGATGACGAAGCATGTAGCGCTCAGCCAAATCTATCAGTTGACCAGGCACAGCTAGTCAAAGATGTTGAAGCTATTGACACTTATTTGCAAGAGAACAACATTACGGCTACTGAAATGGAAAATGGCCTGAGATACGTAATAAATGCTAGTGGCGAAGGAAGTAATCCTAATATCTGTAATTCAGTTACGGTAAATTATGTTGGTAAATTGATGTCAAATGGGAGTGTTTTTGATAAATCGTCAAATCCGGTAACATTTCCGTTGTCTGCATTAATTACAGGGTGGCAAATTGGTATTCCTCTCATAGCGAGTGGTGGTGAGGTTACACTTTATATACCATCAGTGTATGCTTACGGATCGAGAGGGTCTGGCTCAATACCACCTAACGCCAATCTTATTTTTGATATTGATTTATTAGAGGTGAAATAATGGAAATTTGCTTCGCCACAAATAATGACAATAAACTACAGGAAATCAGGGAATTACTCCCTGATTTCCATATTTTAAGTCTTAAAGACATCGGTCATTCAGGTGATTTACCTGAAGATCAAAATACCCTTGAAGGCAACTCTCATCAAAAAGCCGAGTATGTTTTCAAAAACTACAATGTCGACTGCTTTTCTGATGACACGGGCCTTGAGGTATTTGCACTTGATGGCGAACCAGGAGTTTATTCTGCTCGCTATGCTGGTGTTCATCATGATTCTGAGGCCAATATGCGTCTATTGTTAGACAAGATGGCCGATATAGGAGATCGATCAGCTCAGTTTAGAACTGTGATTACGCTCATTTTAGATGGTAAAGTAAAGCAGTTTGAAGGTGTAGTGAAGGGCACAATACTGAAAAGCAAAGCAGGAGAGAAAGGATTTGGCTACGATCCAATCTTTCAGCCCAAAGGGTTTGATAGTAGTTTTGCTGAAATGAGTAGCGAAGAAAAGAATAAAATCAGCCACAGAGGTGAGGCTGTAAAAAAACTAGTTCAATATTTAAATCATCTTTCGAAATAAAATGGCACCGTATCTCATAGGCATAACAGGCGGCAGCGGATCAGGTAAAACCTATTTTCTAAACAGCCTTCTTCACAAATTTGAGAAAGATGAAATTTGCTTGCTATCTCAAGACAATTATTACTTACCAAGAGATCAGCAGCCCAAAGATGAAAATGGTGTTCAGAATTTTGACACACCTAAGTCAATAAATGCTGAAGATCTGGCGCAAGATGTGGCTAAACTTAAATCGGGAGCTGGTTTTGAGAGGCAGGAGTATACTTTTAATAACCCTGATGTAGTTCCTAAGTTACTTAAGTTCGAACCCGCACCAATAGTCGTGATCGAAGGCCTTTTTGTGATGCATTATCCGGAAGTAAATAAATTGCTCGACTTGCGTTTGTTTATCGATGCCAAAGATCACATCAAGCTCAAAAGACGAATAATCAGAGATAAAGTAGAGAGAGGTTATGACCTTGATGATGTTTTATATCGCTTCGAGAAGCACGTGATGCCAAGTTATGACAAATACCTTGAGCCAATCAAGCATCGATCTGATCTAATTGTACCCAACAATGATCACCTTGACAATGCACTTGAAGTGCTTGTGGGCTTTCTTAAATCAAGACTTAATAGTTAATCACTTCTTGATTTGTAATCGAATATCACTACATTTGTAGCCCTACAATGAAAAGTGTGAATAATAGATCGACAGTAATTAAAGAATGGTTATCCATTGCTCTCGGAGTGATGGCTGCATTGGCCATACTTTGCTCTCAGTCATTTACTTACACACAATTATCAGAGGTAGATAAAAGCATTGAAACAGAAATTCCTACCAATGATTCTGATGATGAGAATCAAGAGTTAGCAACTATCAGTCAGGTTGCCGTTTCATCTTTTGTACAAGTTACCCTTTCTCAGGGATTACATTTCATTACAAACATTTATCATAATGTAATTGAAGTTGTAGCAGATCACGTAGATCAGAAAATAGACTTCAATTCTTATTTTAAAGCACTTTTTAGGCTCATAATTTCTCCCAACGCGCCATAAAAGTACACCCTTTCTTATCAACAATTTCTGGGTAACCTGCTGGTTGCCTGCTCTTAATTAGTACAAAACCAAATTTTATAAACTTAATAACATGCGAAATAAAGGTGCAGTAGTCTTATTGACTGTAGTAATTACATTACTATGCGTGTATTACCTCTCTTTTACATTTGTTTCTAGAGGGATACAAAAAGACGCGGTCACTTATGCCACGACAGAGAGTGGTGTAGTTGATCTTACAAAGAAACAAGCTTATCTGGATTCTATCTGGAATTTACCTGTATACAACCTTTTTGGTTTAGAGTATACTTACAAAGAAGTTACAGAAACTGAGCTTAACCTCGGTCTTGACCTTCAGGGTGGTATGTATGTGGTATTAGAGGTATCACCAGTAGAAATTATCAAAGGTTTGAGTGGTAACAGCGAAAATCCTGATTTAATAAAAGCTATACAGATGGCTCAGGAAAAAAGAAAAGACAGCCAGTCAAGATTTGGCGAGCTTTTCTACGAGTCTTATGCAAGCTTAACTGACAAGCCTTTGGCAGACATATTTGCTACAGCTTCTAACAGAGGGAGAATAAGCCGTGGTGATAGCGATGATCAAGTGATGGAGGTTATCAATAAAGAGATTGATGACGCAATTGATCGTTCTTTTATCATTTTAAGAACCAGAATTGATCAGTTTGGTACTTCACAACCAAACATTCAGAAGTTGCAGGGTACCGGTAGAATTCAAATCGAAATACCAGGTGCTGACAACCCTGAAAGGGTAAGAAAACTATTACAAGGTGTAGCGAAGTTAGAGTTTTGGGAAGTTGTAGAGATAAATGAGCTCAACAACAACCTGATTGCTATTAATGACATGCTTGTAAAAGAGCAGGCTGCTAACCGTCAGTTGGAAGGTGCTGCTGTAGAAGAAGCACTTGAAGAAGCTGATCAATCTGAAGAAAGCTTATCTGACTTACTTTCAGCAGATGACGAAACAGTAGAAACAGACACTACTGCTGTTGAGGAGGATACTACTCAAAACCAATTAGATTCATTAACTAACACTCAGGTTTCTCCTCTTTTTGCACTTACAAAAGCACAAGGCGGTCTGATTTATAGTGTAAGAGATACAGGTAAAATAGGAGAGATCCTTAGAAGATCTGACGTAAAATCTTTAATGCCAAGAAATGTTAAGGCTCTTTGGGATGTAAAGCCGACAGTAAACGAACAAACTGGTGATGAGTTATTACAATTAAATTTTGTGAAAGTTGGCCGTGGTGGCGAAGCTGCATTAACCGGAGAAGTAATTACAGACGCTCGTCAGGATTTAGATCAGTTGTCTCGACCTGCCGTAAGTATGCAAATGAATGCTTTAGGCACAAGAGTGTGGAGAAAAATGACTGCTGAGGCAGCAAGCAAAAGCCCAAGAGGTAGAATTGCTATCGTATTAGATGACAAAGTTTATTCAGCTCCTGGTGTAAACGGTGAAATACCTAGCGGTAACTCTCAGATTTCCGGAAACTTTACGATTGAAGAAGCTAAGGATTTAGCAAATATTCTTAAAGCGGGTTCACTTCCTGCTCCTACGAGAATTGTGGAAGATGAGTATGTAGGACCAACCTTGGGTAAACTTGCTCAGAAGCAGGGAATCGTATCAATTGTGTCTGGTCTTGCAATTGTTGTGCTTTTCATGGTTGCTTACTATGCTAAAGGTGGTCTCGTGGCCAACGTAGCATTAGTATTCAACATCTTCTTCATTACAGGTATTTTGGCTCAGTTCAACGCTGCGCTTACACTACCGGGTATTGCAGGTATAGTTCTTACCATTGGTATGTCCATTGACGCCAACGTACTTATATTCGAAAGAATTAGAGAAGAATTGCGAAACGGGGTCAAGCTTCGGGAGGCGATTAACATGGGTTACAAAAAAGCATTTAGCTCAATCGTTGATGCTAACGTAACTACTTTCCTTACTGCAGTTATACTTTACGTTTTAGGTCAGGGACCAGTTAAAGGATTTGCTATCACCTTAATGATTGGTATTGTTTGTTCATTCTTCTCTGCAGTTTATATAACGAGAGTTGTGGTTGAGTGGACTACCAAAAAAGGTGATGATAGTAAGGTATCATTCAAAACACCATTCTCATCTGGTCTATTGGCTAACCTAAATATTGACTTTATGGGTAAGAGAAGAATGGCTTACATCTTCTCTACTATTTTCATTGCCATTGGTCTTTCGTTAGTTGCTATTCAGGGCCTAAATCTTGGTGTTGACTTCAAAGGTGGTAGATCTTATGTGGTGAGCTTTGAGCAGCCAATTGAGGCTACTGATATGAAAGTTGCTTTGGGTGAAAGCTTTGAGAACAGAGGTACAGAGGTTAAAAACTTTGGTGGAAACAATACCATTAAAGTAACTACATCTTACCTGGTAGAAGACGAAACTGATGAGGCGGATGCTAAAGTACAGGCTGCTTTGATCAGTGGTGTAGAATCATTTACAGGTCAGTCTTATGTAGAGTCTATTGAGCAGGTAGATGCAGATCACTTTACCATCACAGGTAAGTCTAAAGTAAGTGCTACCATTGCAGATGATATTAAGAGTGCTTCATTGGAGGCAGGTATCTTCTCAATCATAGTGATATTCCTTTACATCTTTGTAAGGTTTAGAAAATGGCAATTCAGTACAGGAGCTATTATAGCTTTGGTACACGATACTTGCTTTGTATTCTCTGCTTTTGCAATTGCTGGTCTATTGGGTATTCAATACGAAGTTGACCAGGTATTTGTAGCTGCCCTACTTACGATTATAGGTTACTCTATTAACGATACCGTGGTTGTATTTGATAGAATAAGAGAGTACCTAAACTTAGGAACCAGCACTGATAGATTAAAAGTGTTTAACATAGCTATTAATGGCACCTTAAATAGAACGATGATCACATCAGTAACAACTTTAATCGTTGTATTGATTCTGTTCATATTCGGTGGAGAAGTACTCAGAGGATTCTCTTTTGCTCTGTTAGTAGGTATTTTAGTAGGTACTTATTCTTCTGTATTCATCGCATCGCCAGTAGTGGTTGATTTAGATAAGAAGAAGATAACAGAATAAATAATCATTTATTTAATAGAAAAGGCGTTTGGGATATCTCAAACGCCTTTTTTGATTTTAGAAGACTGTCGGCTTAGTTATCTCTATTTGCCAACAAATCTTTTATGGCGGCATCCTCTGGATTAAGTTGGTGATAGGTTTTAAAGTGCTTGAATGCAAGTTTTTCTTTTCCCATATCGCGGTATATGTAGCCTAAATATTTATGAGCATATTGATAATCCGGAAATACTTTCAAGTTAAATTTTAGGGCCGTAATGGCCTTATCATATTCCTGGTTTGACCACTTTGATAGCGCATAACTAAGCATCTCACTTTGAGATTCTAACCTTGGGGTCCGGTCTGTAGACTTTAATGTCTTGCTCAGGTATTTATGGTTTTGCTCAAGTTTATTGTCTAAATCCAACGTGAAGCTATAACGCGGAGAATAATCATTTTTACCAGATATAATTTGATATAAATCCTGCTCAAGTGTGTTCACGGGGCTTTCAATAATTCTACCGATAAGATTCTCACCACGATAGACTAGAAAAGAAGGAACCCGATAAATATTAAGGCCTTTCTCCTCTCCTGATGGACTTTGCTTGTAGCTTTCAATGGTATTATCGACAGCAATTAATTCATATTGACTGGTTTTGAACCCTGAATCTTTTAATACTTTGATAAATCGAGGAACTTCTCTTTGGCTATCTCCACACCAGGACCCAAAGAAGATTTTTATATTGATGTCACCCTTATTAGTTGGTAAATAACTTTCATCGATTTTGTACGCGTCATACTCCTTCTGATACCACATATAGTTGTTAGCATCTGCTAAGACCTTCTTTGATGTTGGGCCTAATAGCTTTTGATTTTCTTGAGAATAGGTCTGTGAGCTAATGATAATAGCTGCGATACATAGAATAAATTTCATAGCGTTGTTTTTGTTTACAAGCTATGGTTTATTTGAGCAGGTTAGTGTTAATGAAATCCTAAGAAGTGTTAAGGACTTGTTAAAATTAATATCGGCTCCAGTAATTACGGTTGAGGAGCATCAGTACCGTAAATAGCTCAAGTCTACCGAGTAGCATAAGTATGGCGAGAAGCCATTTACCAAAAGGCGTAATAGCACTAAAATTATCAACAGGGCCAACACTACCCAAGCCAGGTCCGATATTACCGAGTGACGTAGCTACAGCGCCCAGGGCCGTGTCAAAATCTACACCAGTAAATGATATTAAGAAAACGCCAACACCGTAAACGAGAACGTAAATCATTACAAATGCCAACACATTGTAGGTGATTTCTCCACTCACTGCCTTGCCATTGAGCCTTACAGGTATGACCGCAGAAGGATGTAGCTGTCTCTTCATCTCCAGGAAACTATTTTTAAAGAGAAGTGTATGCCTTACGATTTTAATGCCCCCGGCTGTTGAGCCAGCAGACCCACCGGTAAACATGAGCAGAAAGAATATTACAGTAAGGAATGGAGCCCATGCGGTATAGTCTGCAGTTACATAACCAGTGGTGGTAATAATAGATACTACCTGGAAAAGTGAATCTCTAAAGGATTTTTCAAAGCCTTCCCATTGTGCAGAGAATACAAAGAAGGCAATGCAAATCGATAAACCTACAGATAAAATGAGGTAGTTTCTAAACTCTTCATTCTGCCATACTTTATTAAACTTACCTTTTAAGCCGAAATAAGTCATCGTGAAGCTGGTGCCGGCCAAAAACATAAATATGATAATGACATATTGTATGTAGGCTGAATTGTAATGAGCTATACTGGTGTTTTTAGTTGAAAAACCACCGGTTGCCATAGTAGTGAGGGAATGATTGATAGCATCAAAGAAGGTCATGCCTCCAAACATGAGTAGAATACACTCGGCAAATGTAAGACCCAGGTAGATGAGCCATAGTCGTTTAGCCACTTCTTTAATTCGCGGTTTCATCTTGTCTGGGGAGATTCCCGGGGCTTCCGCTACAAACAACTGCATACCACCAATACCCAAAAGTGGAAGTATAGCGACTGCTAATACAATTATACCCATACCGCCAATCCACTGTGTGAGGCTACGCCAGAAAAGAATACCTTTTGGTAGACTTTCTATATCTGATAAGATAGATGCACCTGTTGTAGTAAAACCTGATATCGTTTCAAAAAAGGCGTCTGTGAAATTTGGGATAGCACCTGATAGGAGAAAGGGTAATGTTCCGAAGAATGACATGCTCAGCCAACCTAAGGTTACAATTAAGTAGCCATCTCTCTTTTTGAGCTCTTTATTTTTATCTTTTTGGGTAACCAGCCATATTACTCCACCCGAAGCAGCTGTAATAAAACCAGCCAGACCCATGTGCCAAAAGCTTTCTCGATAGTAGATGGAGAATGGCAGGCAAAGCCACATAAAAGCGCCATTCAGCATGATGAGCAGCCCCAGTATATTTGCTATGAGTCTGAAGTTAAACTTCATAGATGTGCTGTATTAGTAGCAGACATTCTCATTATTTAAAAAACTCTTCTACTTTATGAATACAAGTTGGGCGGCATAATACCACAGCCCTATCTTTTGGCCTGAATTGAAAATCGCCCATGGTAGTATACCCAACGCCATTTCTCACTACTCCCCCAATGATAGCGCCTTTCGGAAATTCAAGGTCCTTAATTTCACGCTCTGTGATTTTAGATCCTGCTTTTACAATAAATTCAAGAATTTCAGCATCAACACCGTGAATACTCGTGAGAGAAATCACTTCACCCTGACGGATGTATCTGAAAATAAAATTAGCGGCTATCAGCTTTTTGTTGATCATCGTATCAACACCAATATTTTGGGATAGGTGTATGTAATCGATGTTTTCTACCAATGAGATAGTCTTCTTTACATTGTGATTTTTGGCAACCAAACATGAAATGATATTGGTTTCTGAGTTACCGGTAACAGCAATAAATGCATCCATTTCATGTATGCCTTCTTCTTCGAGTAATTCTACATCCCGGCCATCACCACAAATTACCATGGCGTTTCTCAGCTGATCGGCTAGCTCAAAACACTTCTCTTTGTCACTTTCTATAAGCTTTACATTATACTTTCTACTCAGCCTCTTAGCAGCGTGGAAGCCCACCTTACTGCCACCAAGTATCATAATGTTTTTTATCTCTTGCTTCTTTTTTCTGCTAAGTTCAAGCACTCTGTCAACCCCATCGGGTTGAGCGATAAAATATGCGTGATCACCCTCAACAAATTTATTGTCTCCATGAGGAATGATGGTTTTATTCTCTCTTAAAATCGCTACGGTTACAAAGTTTTGATTAGGATTTAAATGAGCCGCTTCGATCAAAGTTTTTCCTTTAAGCTCATTTTGCTCATCAATGGTTACACCAACCAATGAAAGCTTACCTTCATCAAAATCGAATGTATCAGTGAGAGCTACCTCTTTGAGTAACCTTTTTATCTCTTTGGCAGCAAGTGATTCAGGGGAGATTATCTCATCGATACCAAGCTCTTTGAGATCGAGTTTGTCCTTATTCAGTAGATATTCTACATTCTGTATTCTGGCAATAGTTTTCTTTACCCCCAGGTGTTTACCTATTATCGTAGTGGTAAGGTTTGTTTCTTCTGAAGAAGTTACGGCTATGAGTAAGTCTGAATTTTTAATTCCGGCCTCTTCCAACACGTGATAAGAGGTGGAGTTTCCTTTTATTATTCCAACATCGATACTACTGGAGGCTTGATTAAGCCGATCGATATCACGGTCAATTAATACAATATCATGCTCTTCTAAAGCCAATAATTTGGCCAGATGAAATCCAACATCTCCTGCTCCTGCAATAATTATTTTCATGGCAATACTAACTGACTTGTAAATATAATGTTTATCGCATTCATCAATTATTGGTGCGAGCTTTCTCTACCCTTATGCCTGCCGAAACGATACCTTCAAGCGTATCCTGACGCATAAATTGTTTTAGCTGGATCTGATATATTCCGGCCTCTTCAAACTCATAATTTTCTAATAAGATAAACTGGTGAGAAAATATATCTCCCAGGCCTGAGCCATATGGCTTACCGGTTTTTTCGTTGAATAAATTCTTATTTACCAGCTCCTCATTTATCACCTGGCTGCTCGCGCTGTCTTGAAATACGTATTTGACGTAAAGGTTGTGGTAAGGGTAGGTATTTGTGTTTCGAATGTTAAGGTAGAGGTTGTAGGGCTGGTCGCTATCTTCGATGTTGAAGGTAAATGTTGCCGCGCTATCCGCTACCCAAACTCGCTCGTTAAAATCTACATTTTTTTCATAAAGACGGTTATCGTCACATGCCGAAAAGGCTACGGCTAGCACCAGTAG
>NZ_SMMD01000240.1 GCF_009711475.1 Fulvivirga aurantia | reverse complement strand
CACATCTCACTTAAGCTCTCTAAGAGTGACTTTTAGAAGGTGAATGATACGCTTGAGATAAGCGCGTAGGCCAGACTGCTAGTAAGCGATAGCAACACTTATTTAACCTTTTATCATACTTTGTCCGTTTTGGCTTGATCCAAAAGGACCAAAAGATCAAGAACCATCAAAGCTGCCACCTCACTAGCCTGCGCTGGCCCGCTGATGGTTCGGGCCCACCCACCTTGGTGTGTGTAAAAGCCCCTGAGTGTCGCTTGCGCTAGATGGGGCAATATCTTATGTTGTAGATAGTGTTATTCCATCATAAACTTCTTATACATAGCCTTTCGAATTTTTTCTCGATTATCGATTATATAAGTTTCAATTTGCTGTCGAAGTTGGGGAATGGTTGTTGAGTTCCGAATATTGATGTCTGAGAGACCTCTTGCCATCAAATTATTAATTCGTTGTTTTAAAGCTTCTGGTTGGTAATGAGTCTCTTCGTAATTCTCATAAGCTTTATCAAAGACTTGTTCAGCATTATAGAAGTTGAACCTCCATGGAAGATTCGCATTTGAATAATTCAATTGCTCAATACAGTTAAATAGATTAATATTCTGTAAATCATCCGTAAACATGCATTCGAAAAAGGTTTGAAAACTCACCATAATATCGTGATCCTTGACTACTTCCCAGGGTCCAATAAATCCCCAAAAAGGAGAAATATCAAAGGGTTTAATCTCTTTCAAAATGTAAGCACCAAAACAAGTCGCGAGAGAAACGTGGAGATTATTCTTGCAGATTCGATTCAATTCTCTACAGCGATTCGCAACCTCTTCCCAAGTAACTTGTTCGTCTGAATTTAAAACAAACCCATCCTTGCTCCCATGAATTTCAAAATGGATATATGGATAATTTTCAAACCCACTTTTTGATTTGATTTGTTCTAGCCCATGAAAGAACTCAGACCTTGAGTTGACTTGGATTAGTTCAGAGTTAAAATAGGTTATTTGAAGCTGTTTCCACCTTAGAAGGTCGTGGTACAGAAGTTCACCAGTTTTCTTGTCATCTGAATCAAGGGATTCGATAATATAGATAGTGTTAAATTCAAATCTCCGTATCGAGTCCATATTATCTAGTTCAATTTATGAATCTGTAGCTTTGGATTGAGCGATTGCTTTGCGCGGATATGATTTCATACATAATTGTTGTACGAAGGCTTTACCATTCTAAT
>NZ_SMMD01000082.1 GCF_009711475.1 Fulvivirga aurantia | reverse complement strand
CTATAGTAGTTATTATTAAATGTAAAAGACGCAGGTCCAGAGTATATTTCAGATTTCTGACTACTAGGAGGGTCGACAGGTATGGGGCATCCGTATTGTCCATGGTCTTGACTGGAAGTTTTAAGCCAGTCGGTATCCGAAGGCTTAAGAAGAAAAAGCCCAGCATACTTATACTTACTTTTCTCACCGAAAAAAATACTTGGCAAATGTAATTGAGAAACGATGTAATCTTCATTAGGGCTAATGGTATCTTTAAAGGCAAAAAACTTAATTTCAAATGAAAATCTGCCTCCACTGTTGTCATCGGTTTCTCCTAATAACTTCCATAACTCTATGTCATTATGAATATAGTCTGGATCACTAGGATCTGTGGGTGTAGTTACTTTTATGATAATAATAGCATGTTTTTTT
>NZ_SMMD01000022.1 GCF_009711475.1 Fulvivirga aurantia | reverse complement strand
TGTTTCCAGTGGAATTTCCATAAACTCGCCCAGGCTGTATGACAATGTCATAATCGTATGTTATGATGCCAGCATCTTTATCATATGCGAAATTTGTAATAGTTGCTTCATCCGCAGGAATAGTTACTATTTCACTTAAGTCAGTAGAACCTTCATAGAATTTAGTGAAGTCGCTACGTCTTAGGGTTAAGTTGTCGTAGATCGTACCACTTGTAATAGTGTCTCCATCAAAAGTGATTAGCT
>NZ_SMMD01000042.1 GCF_009711475.1 Fulvivirga aurantia | reverse complement strand
ATATATTTCTTTGACTTAAAGTTTAACCTCCCAGTGCTTCAGCACCAGCAACGATTTCTAAGATTTCTGTCGTAATTGCTGCTTGTCTTGTTCTGTTATAAGTAAGCTTAAGCTCTTTAAGAAGTTCGCCTGCATTATCAGTTGCCTGATCCATGGCGGTCATTCGAGCACCGTGCTCAGCAGCATTAGATTCTAGTATCGCTTTAAATACTTGAATTTTTAAAGACTTAGGTATCAAATCTTTTACAATTTCTTCCTGAGAAGGCTGAAAAATGTAATCAACCTGTAT
>NZ_SMMD01000150.1:163-733 GCF_009711475.1 Fulvivirga aurantia | reverse complement strand
TAATTAAGATATAACCTTACTAAGCCCAGATGGCGCAAGCTTTTAGCTTGTGTCCAACTTAATGCAAGTAAACTTACTACTGGGAAGAGGCTGTTTTTTTATGTAAGTGACGATTAATGGTATATATCAAATCTTTGTTTATGAGGATGCTATTAGCCTTACTAAGCCTCAAAGGCTTAGTAAGGCTTTCGTTAATGATTACGTTTGTCTTTATCAACTTTACTAATCCCGATAGGCTTAGTAAAGAATCAATTAGAATCAATATTCGAAAACTTTTACGTGAGTCAATTTTACTCTCCAGTCACTCCCGACTTTATGGAGGGAACTTTGAAATTATATAATCACAATCCACTTACTAAGCCTCTGAGGATTAGTAAGTATCTCGTTGAAGTCTTTTTAAGATATTCCGGTTGATGCCTACCTAGGTCTTTATCACCTTTACTAATCCTGATAGGCTTAGTAAAGAATTAATATTCGTAAACTTTTACGTGAGTCAAGTCTACACTCAAGTCATCCCGACTTTATGGAGGGAACTTTTTAAGATATATCGAGCACTTTTTAATTAGGATA
>NZ_SMMD01000150.1:0-153 GCF_009711475.1 Fulvivirga aurantia | reverse complement strand
TTTTTAAGATATTCCGGTTGATGCCTACCTTCGTCTTTATCAACTTTACTAAACCTTGAAGGCTTAGTAAAGAATCAATTAGGTTTAATATTCGTAAACTTTTACGTGAGTCAAGTCTACACTCAAGTCATCCCGACTTTATGGAGGGAACTT
>NZ_SMMD01000643.1 GCF_009711475.1 Fulvivirga aurantia | reverse complement strand
AACGATGAAGTATACCATAGATAAACAAGAGAAATATAGCACACTGAAACTGCATGAAGAAAAACTTGATTCAAGTATAGCACCGAAGCTAAAGTCTGAATTAATTACAATACATGCAGAAGGAACCAAAAACATTATTTTAGACCTTTCTGCTGTCAAATACACAGATTCATCAGGGCTCAGTGCTTTGCTTGTGGGCAACAGAGTTGTACAGGAAGATGGCGGCATATTTGTTTTATCTGGTCTATCTGACCATACGACCAAGCTCATAAAAATCTCTCAATTAGACAGTGTTTTAAACATACTACCTACTGTAGAGGAAGCAATTGATGCTGTATTTATGAATGAAATTGAGAATGAGCTTAAAAACGATGAGGCCGAATCGTAAGTAGCATTTGCCATTTAGTGTAAAAATATTAGGCTCTAACTCAGCCACGCCAGCATACGGCAGAAACCATACCGCGCAATTCATACAGATACAGAAGCACACCTTCTTGCTTGATTGTGGAGAAGGGACGCAATTGCAGCTCGCAAAGTATCATTGTAAGGCTCAGAAGATTAACCATATCTTCATCAGTCATTTGCATGGCGACCATTATTTAGGGCTCATGGGCCTAATATTTACGATGCATTTGCTACGTAGAGAGAAGGACCTCAACATCTATGGCCCTCAAGGACTGGATGAAATCATAACTTTGCAACTTAAATACTCGGCATCTGCACTCAATTATAAAATTCGATTTCATCAAACAGACAGCACCAAAACTGAGCTGTTGTTTGCAGATGACACTATCGAAATCAGCAGCTTTCCTTTAAATCATAGGATTCCCTGTACTGGCTTTTTATTTAAAGAAAAGCCTAAACCAATCAGGCTCCATAAAGAAAGACTCCCAGCCGATTTGACTTTACTTCAAATTGCCACTTTAAAAAAGGGGGGCGATATTCTAAATGAAAATGGTGAAGTCATTTTCAAAAACAGTGACCTTACATTGCCTCCGAGAAAATCACGATCATATGCCTATTGCTCCGATACAAAATATGACGAAACCATACTTCCTTACATCAAAGATGTAGACCTGCTTTACCATGAAGCTACTTTCTTGGAAGCAAAAGCAATTTGGGCCGAAAAAACATTTCACTCAACCACCAAAGAAGCCGCAACTATCGCAAAAAAAGCCAATGCAGGTCTATTGGCCATAGGGCATTACTCTGCACGATACAAAGACGTGACACCCTTTCTAGAAGAAGCTAAGCAGCATTTTGACAATACCATTTTGGCTATTGAAGGTGAGTCTATTGAGATTGAAGATTAATCGAGCATGACCAAATACATCGATAAACGTACTAATCTATTCATCATACTCAGTGGTATATTTCTTACCAATGCCCTGCTTGCTGAGTTAGTGGGCACGAAAATATTTTCTCTAGAACAAACGCTTGGTTTCGAACCTGCTCAAATCAAGCTTTTTGGTGGTTGGATTCTTGATTTTAACCTAACAGCTGGAGTTGTGCTTTGGCCTGTAGTATTTATTACTACAGATATTATCAATGAGTACTTTGGTAAAGAAGGAGTTAAAAAAATAAGTTACCTCACCATAATTTTTATCAGTTTCGCTTTTATAGTAATCACGATCGTTACGTGGCTCTCACCAGCCCAATTTTGGCTCGATGTAAATAGTCAGGACGAACAGGGAAAGGCTTTTGATATAAGTTATGCGTTTAATACTGTCTTTTTACAAGGTGCAAGAATAATAGTAGCATCGCTCGTTGCATTTCTAATCGGACAGCTACTTGATGTCTTTGTGTTTCATAAACTAAGAAAAATCACCGGTAGCAAATACCTATGGTTGCGCGCCACAGGGTCCACATTAGTGTCACAGCTGATTGACAGTTTTGTGGTATTATTTATGGCATTTTATCTATTAGCTGCTCCTGAGGCTAAGTGGTCGCTCTCTCAGGTGGCTTCGGTTGGTGTAATCAACTACATTTATAAGTTTATCATTGCAGTTGCCCTCACTCCCCTTCTATATATTGCCCACTATCTTATCGATAGCTATCTGGGAAAAAAAGAATCTGATAAATTAATGGAAACTGCCGCTGAACAGAGTGACACTTTCTTCTAGCTACTTCTTGACTTTTTTCGTTGGTTTTGGCTTTTTAGCAGGCAGTGGTTTGCATGGATAGTCGAACAAACATTTTTCTTTGATAGCTTCAGACACTTTACGAGGCACCATAGCTTCCCAGCCATCATCATCTCCCCGTTTTATCATTTCTAATACATTGTCAGAGATAATATGCAGATTTTTAGTATCAGCATTTTCTACCGCTACCAGCTTTTTATTATCTATAAGGTACTTAAACAAGCCCGCCTCTTTCTCAGGAAGCTCAAAGTTCTTCAAAGTGTAGAGCTCCTTTTTGCCTACTTTATCAGATGGATAGACATAGAGTGTAACGTTATGGCCAAATAAAACTCCAAAAGCCTCTAAAACACCACCGCGTAAGTGAGTGTAATACTTTTCATCAAAAACACGCTGTAAATTATAAATGCCTAATATGATACCTATTTTTCTACCTTTGGTTATTTCAGATAGGTAATTTACCAATCGGTAATATTCCGGGTAATTAGAGATCATGACATTTTGCCCAAGGGAGCAAATGATATCTACACGGTGCAAGAAATCTTCTTCGTCAATCTCACCTTCGGTGCGTAAATCATTGAGTGTGATCTCTGTTAATACCACAATTTTTTCTCGATCTACGTCTGGTTCGTTCTTAAATATTCTACGAGAGGCCAACAGCATATCCACATTTACATGCGTTACAGGCCTAAACCTACCACGTAGCACTAACACATTCTTTTTATATAAAGCTTCAGACGGTTGCAACACATCTCCACTCGGACCAAACATGGCCGCATGAGTCATTCCGCTTTTTACCAGCTTTAAACTCATAAGCCTATTATCCACATGCTCAAAATCAGGCCCGTCTATTCTAAACATATCAATCTCGATACGATCCGGCCCAAGTCCATCTATCAATGACTCTAAAAGATCATTGGGATTACTGATAAAGAAACAGCCGAATATGAGGTTTACACCTACAATGCCGAGCGCCTGTTGTTGTAGTAAGGCATCATTATCCTTCATTTTTATATGAAGCACACATTCATTGTAAGGCCCTCCTGGTTTGCACTGAAAACGTAAGCCAATCCAACCGTGAGGCTGGTTTGTTCGCTCGTAATTAAGCGCCTCTACCGTATTTGCAAAAGAAAAGAATTGGGTATGACCGGCTACATGGCCCAGCCTTTCAAGTAATAATCCATATTCATGCTCAAGCATGCCCATAAGGCGTGGCTCGCATACATAACGCTCACATACACCATAAATGGCATCACTAAAGCTCATGTCATAGGCAGACATCGTTTTGGCAATAGTACCAGAGGCACCGCCTGCTTTAAAAAAATTAGCTGCTACTTCCTGTCCTGCTCCAATTTCAGCAAAAGAGCCATAGATATCCTTTCTTAAGTTGATCTGAAGCGCTTTTTCCTTAGTAGTCAGTTTTCTAAAATCGTCCATAAATGTCCGTAGTCATCGGCTGATTAAAATAAGCTTAAATGTAAAAACTTTTAAAGGCTCTACACTCATTTATACAATGTTTATATACCTAAAGTTTAAAAACAATAAGTCGCTTTCAATTAATATATCACTTTTATATCTTATGAAGCTTTTTACCCACTATTAGACCTAAAATCAGAGTTTTCATGGAGGTATTAGACTTTATTACGTTGCTTATCATCATGGCAGCTTTTTTTACACTCATCAATGTAAAGTACCTAAAGCTTCCTTCTACCATTGGCCTCATGTTACTTGCTCTTGGCCTGTCGCTTTTCATTATTCTGGGCGAGTGGGTATTCCGAACACTCAATGAGCTGGCGACTAACCTCATGACTGAGTATGATTTCTCTAAAGTCCTTTTTCAGGTTATGTTGAGCTTTTTGCTATTTGCAGGTGCTCTTGAGCTTGACTTAAGAAAACTTGGAGAAGAAAAGTGGCCAATTTTTATTCTTGCTACAGTAGGCGTCTTGCTTTCAACTTTCGTTGCAGGCACCGCCATTTATTACCTGCTTCCACTTATAGGGCTACCGCTCGACTATATCTATTGCCTTCTTTTTGGAGCGCTCATATCCCCTACCGACCCAATTGCCGTGTTGGCCATGATCAAGAAAACAACTGTATCTAAAAACCTCGAATCGCAAATTGCAGGTGAATCTTTGTTTAATGATGGTGTGGGTGTGGTTGTTTTTCTCACCATTTTAGCTATCGCCACCAAAGGAGTGAATAATGTTGAAGCCCTAAATGTGGTAGAATTGTTTGCTGTAGAAGTACTTGGTGGACTATTACTGGGAGCCGTCATCGGCTATTTTGGCTTACACCTTCTAAGAATAATTGACAACGAGCATACTGAAATCGAAGTGCTTATAACTTTGTCGATGGTTTTAGGAGGTGCAAGCATTGCCGACCTCTTGCATGTTTCGGGTCCTTTGGCGATGGTTACCATGGGCTTGTTTGTAGGAAGAAAAGGCAGAGATAAAAATCTGGAAGACGCAGCGGGAGAATATGTCTACAAGTTTTGGCATCTTATGGATGAGGCTATGAATGCTATTTTATTTATTCTCATCGGGTTGCAGATCATAGTAATCAATTACGAAACCGATTATTTCATTGCTGCTGGTTTTGCCATCGTTGTAGTACTAATTGCCAGATTTATAGGAGTAGGAATACCCATTTCTTTAATGCGCATAAGACGAACGTTTCCAAAATTCACAATTAGAATTCTTACCTGGAGTGGTTTACGTGGTGGCATCTCAGTGGCACTTGCTCTATCTCTTTACGAAACCACTAATTTTGACACGCGCATTGTAGATATCATCATTACAATGACCTACTGTGTCGTTCTATTTTCCATAGTAGTGCAAGGCCTCACCGTAAAGAAACTTTTTGAGAAATTTAGCGAAGTGAACAAATAGAGACTTATTAATAATTGCACAACACAAAGATAAAGTACCGATAAAAACAGAAATATGGGCAGTCCACAATATTCTTTTTGATTAGTCAAAAA